>CAMCJO010000056.1 GCA_945875135.1 uncultured Porphyromonas sp. | reverse complement strand
CATTCTCCCCTCAACACCAAAATCAGCTTTTCATTTATAATGCGTCAGCCCTGCCTCTAGCTTCTAATCTCTTTTTTCGTACCTTTGGGTGAAAGTTGATAGCTCTATATAGGATATATCTCAAAACTCACTCTTAGCTCTATGACAACAAATAGCAAAGACCCTAACGACTCCCCCAAGGCATCATCTGCGACCCAGTCTTGTGATCAGATCTCTCCCGAAGATCTGACACAGAGTCGTGCGAAGCATGGAGAGCCTGTATATAGAGTCTCCTTCTGGACGCCTCGCACCTCGCTGATCACGCTGATTTTCATCTTGATGCTGATCATCGGCAAGCACGCCCTCCCCTATATGAGTGGCGTGCTGGGAGCCTTGACCATCTACGTCCTCCTGAGAGGTCAGATGAAGTGGCTCGTCGAGCGCAAGCACTGGGGACGCAGCTGGGCCGCTTCGTTGCTGACGATAGAGGCAATCTTTTTCTTCCTCATACCAGTGATGGGGATCGTCTTGATGCTGATCGACCTCTTCTCCACTTTTGACCCAGAGTCGCTCAATGTGCTGACGACGCAAGCACAGGAGGTGATCAAAGATGTAGAGGATCGCTTTGGCATAGAGCTCTGGAGTAATGAAAACTTACAGAAGCTGACGAGCTTCTCGACCACGCTCGTAAAGGTCCTGCTGCAGGGGATGTCTTCATTCTTCCTCAACGCCTTTATCATCCTCTTCCTTCTCTACTTCATGCTACGAGGTTATGACCACTTTGAAGTAGCGGTAGAGGAGCTACTACCCTTTACAGAGCGCAATAAGAAGACAGTCTCTAGCGAGACGATTAGTATCGTCAAGAGCAACGCTATCGGCATCCCGCTCTTGGCTATCGTGCAGGGAGTCTTTGCTTACATAGGCTACCTGATCTTTGAGGTGGACAATGCACTGCTCTTTGCCGTGTTAACGACCTTTACAACCATCATCCCAGTACTCGGTACGATGCTCGTGTGGATCCCGATAGCAGTCGTCATGGGAATCAATGGGGACTGGCTCAACGCGATCCTACTAGCTCTCTACGGCTTTATCGTCATCGGTGGGGTGGATAATGTAGCGCGCCTACTCCTACAGAAGCAGATGGCAAACATTCACCCGCTGATCACGATCTTCGGGGTCTTCATCGGTCTCTCACTCTTCGGATTCTGGGGCGTCATCTTTGGACCGCTGATCCTCTCCCTGATTGTACTCTTTATTAATCTCTATCGTCATGACTTCGTGCCTGGATCGAAGGCTAAGCCGACAGCCTCTACGGATCTTCAGGAGACGAAGCCTCTCGAGCGTCTCTCCAAAATTGTACAAAACAACGGGCTCTCAGCCCTGACCAAGTCAGAGCAAGAGCGGTATGAGGAGGCGCACGCGGACGATGACAACCCTAAGGCAGATGAGTGACAACTTCATAGTATCAGCACGTAAGTACCGCCCGCAGACTTTCGATGAGATGCTCGGGCAGGAGGCTATATGCCTCACGCTCAAGAGCGCTATCAAGCAGGGCAAGATAGCTCACGCTTACCTTTTCTGCGGCCCCCGTGGTGTGGGCAAGACCTCCGCAGCGCGCATCCTAGCTCGCACGATCAACTGCGAGCAGCTCACCCCTGAGGGGGAGGCGTGTGGCGTATGCCCTAACTGTCAGGCGGCACTGAACCAGCGAGCGTTCAATATATACGAGCTGGATGCTGCCTCCAACAACTCGGTCGACGATATACGCCGTCTCAACGAAGATGTCTACATACGTCCACAGCAAGGCAAGTACAAGGTCTACATCATCGACGAGGTGCACATGCTTTCGTCGGGAGCCTTCAATGCTTTCCTCAAAACGCTTGAGGAGCCACCAGGCTATGTGGTCTTTATCCTGGCTACAACTGAAAAGGACAAAGTCCTCCCCACCATCCTCTCACGCTGTCAGGTGTACGACTTCAAGCCGATACCGCCTGAGCAGATCGCTGAGCAGCTACGCCGTGTGGCAGATGCCGAGGGGCTCCAGTACGACCCACGCTCTTTTGACACGATAGCGCGGATCGCTGACGGTGGTATGCGTGATGCGCTCTCGCTCTTTGACCGCTTGGCTAGTACAGCGCAAGACGGAGTCATCTCCTACGAGCAGACGCTGCAGACACTCAACATACTAGACGACGAGTACTACTTTTACTTCACCACCTACCTATATAGTGGTGACTACAAGCGTGCGCTCTTACTCCTCGACGAGCTTCTCGGCAAGGGGGTTGCCATGCGACAACTGATCATCGGACTAGCCGACTTTATGCGCAATCTACTGGTGGCACGAACCCCAGAGACGGTTCAGCTCTTCCCTTATACGGGCATTCATGGAGAGCGGTTTATGACGCTAGCTCAGCAGATCCATCCACTCTTTCTCTACAAGTCTATCTCTAAGCTAGTCGCCTGCGAGCGCAACTACCGCTCGTCGCAAGCTAAGCGCCTCCTAGTCGAGCTGACGATGATGGGGATTTCGGAGATGTGTGGTGCGTTTAAGAATGCTACAGTTGCTCCCGCGACGGCAGCTCCTAGCCAACCAGTCTCAGCAACCTCTGAGCCAGCCTCGCAACCAACCCCAGCATCTCCAGCTCCGCAAGAGAGTAGCGTGAAGACACCGCCAGCCACCTATCAGGCTACGTCTACGCCCAGCGAAAAAAAAAAGACTCCTCAGCTAGCAACTAGTCAGCCGAAGCAATACACCCCAACAGGCTCCTCCCTACGCATATCAGCTCTCAAGCGTCAGGCAGAGGAGACGCTTACGGCACAACAAGCTTCCGCAGACGAAGCGGACGAAGACTCAGATGCCTCGGAGACTGGACAGCGTGATGAGCCAGTCACGCCCGATGAGCTACTCAAGTGGTGGTTCGCATTTGCTGATGAGGAGCTGACGGAAGACGCCTACCTCTCACAGCTACTCCACACGGTGACGCCTGAGTTGCAGCCTCCTCATGGACTCAAGGTCTCCCTGGTGAGCAACATACAGCTAGAGTCGTTCGAGCGAGTCGAGCGCACTTTGCTACGTTACCTTAAGGCTAAGCTACACAACGACAATCTCACGCTAACGACAGAGGTCGCAGCTGTAGAGCAGACACAGCACGCCTCCACAGCGCAGGAACGTGCAGCTTACTATGTGGAAAACTACAAAGAGGTGGCCTACCTGACGAAGACGCTCGACCTGCGCGTCAAGTGATGACAAGAGACCGCATGACGATCGTCTCCTTCGCTTATTAAACCCGCAAGACCAAAATATGCCAGGCTTAGATCTCTCCCGCCGTTCCTTAAAAAAACAGGAATTAGCGGGGCTGACGCATTATAATCGTCTTTTCAGAAGCAACACATGAGCGACAAGCGAGGCATAGATGAGCTCATTATATATAATGCGTCAGCCCTGAGGAATTAGTAGGGCGTTTTTCTGCTCTTCGAGTTTATTTGTACCTTTGAGACGATATCTTTAGGACTATCTCTATGAATAGACTCGATACGGATCGTTCCTGCACGGGCTTGCTGTCTTACAGCAGGTGCGTATGCCTCTCTCTTGTAGCTATCTTGCTGACTCTGCCAGCTGTGGCTCAGCTTGCGACACCTCTCCCTGCTACAATAGTGGCGGATCTGGATGAGCGTCATGCTACACTACGCAGTGCTCCAGGGGCTTACCAGCTACATGCGACCTCTCGTACGGAGCCTGCTAGCTCACTACGTCAAAGTGGAGAGACAGCTCCCTCGGGCCTACGACTCCTAGAGCTACCCGCGATAGAGTACCGTCAGTTGCCTGAGAGTCAGCAGTGGGGAGACTGGGTCACGACCGCTTCGGGCGAGCAAGCTTGGCAGGGTGAGCTGCAGCTTGAGGAGGCAGGC
Source organism: uncultured Porphyromonas sp. (assembly GCA_945875135.1). Classification (GTDB taxonomy): domain Bacteria; phylum Bacteroidota; class Bacteroidia; order Bacteroidales; family Porphyromonadaceae; genus Porphyromonas. Next base: position 5,745 of record CAMCJO010000056.1, on the reverse strand, counting down.
TGGAATACGCTCTACTTTGACCAGTATCAGCTGAGTCGTGGTGATATGCTTCTCATAACGAATGAAGAGGGTGAGGTGCGAGGTGCTTTTACCGAGGCAAACAATGTCTCGTCTCATAGCCTTACGACCGCTCCGCTTTATGGCGAGCGACTCATAGTCTACTACTATCCCGCTAGTGGCGAGCGCAGAGCTCTCCCGTGGCGGTTGTCGACCATTACGACAGCTCTGCTCACAGCAGTAGGGGAGGAGCTGCCGCCTACAGTAGGGGGGCATAAAGGGCCTGGCTCACCATGGTTTGTCGTGAAGGGGCTGGAGTGCGCTGAGGCTACGGTGCGACACCCAGAGGTGGAGCGCATCGCTCGTAGCGAAATCTTGCTGGTGGTGCGGGGCAAGTTTTTTTCGTCAGGCACCCTAATCAATAACAGTCGCCAAGATGGCGAGGCACTCGTCCTTACCGCGGCTCACTGTCTCAACAATAGCTATGCATGCAGAGACCTCGACTATGTACGTCAGAGTGCAGAGCAGTCGGTCTTTTACTTCAACTACTTTAGCCCCACGGGCGATCCTCTCATCAATGGCATCGAGGAGCAAACGCTAGCCGGTGCCGAGCTGGTCGCCTACAATGAGGAGCACGACATGTGTCTGCTTCGTATCACGGGCGTTAGACCAGATGTACCACAGGGACAATGCGCTATACCGCCTAGCTACAGACCCTACCTGGCGGGATGGAATGCGGAGCGTGACTTCCCTGTTCCTGTCATCGGCATACACCATCCGAAAGCTTCTGTACGTCGCTACAACAGAGCCGACGAGAAGCCTCCTCTGGAGAACTATGATATGACCTCCGTGCCAGTCCGATGGGTCAATTCGCACTTACACATTAAGAAGTGGGATATCGGGACGACAGCGGGTGGCTCCTCGGGGTCGGGACTCTTTGACAAGAATCATCACCTCATCGGGGCACTCACGGGGGGGAGCTCTTACTGCGGCACTCCGTACAACGACTACTATTACGCTCTGAGCGAAGCCTTCACAGGTTACCCAGACGATAAGTGCCTGAAGCCGCACTTAGCCCCAACGAGTGACCAAACTATACTAGAGGGGCTAGATCCTTTTGCCGCAAAGCCTCCCGTACGTCTCTCACATCAGCTCTACAGCCTGATGCGTGACAGCGTGCTGATACGTAGAGACGACGCCTCTATCGGGGGAGTTGCTGTGCGCTACGACATTGACACCTCTGTGCAGTATCTAGGCTCGGTGCTTGTCCTAGGAGCTACGCAGGAGTGGACGCCTGTGACGCTGACTATATATGGCGATGAGGAGGGCAAGCCTGGCAAGAAGCTCTACGAGCAGACGCTACCAAGGCCTTCGTATCTATTAGTAAATGATGCGGGACAAAGTCCGCAGCAGCGAACGCTTTCGGATGCCTTCCAAGCCTTCTTTCCTGCCAAGGAAGGTGAGCCAGTGACACTAGCTGCAGGCTCTTACTACATAGCACTAGAGGGGAGCGAGGGCAAGGCTCTGTCAGCACCATTGCTCATGAGCAAAGCGCAGCTGCACGCCACTCCCTATGCGTGGCACCTCGTCGGCTCTAGCTGGGAGCCGGCACAGATAGGCGGATCGCCTTACCTAGGGCACTACTGGATAGACCCAATCGTCTTGGGCAGCCTTAAGGCGGGCGGAACGGTTGCTCTCGAGTCTGTTAACGAACCTCGTGTGATCCTCGCTGGGGAGCGTCTCTACCTACTGCTGCCAGAGGCGTGGCTCGCGGGGGGTACTCCGGCAGAGGTAGAGTTATACAGTGCTGCTGGGCAGCGTATCTTGTCGCTCCCACTGACTACCCCTCACTCGTCACTATCTCTTGCCGACTACGCGCCGCAGTCTGGCGTTTACATCGTACGTCTAACCGGAGATGGTGCTCAGTTTAGCTGCAAGCTCATTCGTCCATAACCACTTAACTAGACAGTTTACTTACACACTTAATATATGCGTACAATATCCTCTACAGCCATCACAGACTTGGTGGAGAAGCTTTGCATAGAGGCTTGTGTCAACCTTTCGCCCGACATCGAGGCTGCCATGCAGCAGGGCGCAGAGCAAGACCGCTCACCTCTAGCACGAAACGTACTGAATACGATCATCGAAAACGTCCACATAGCGCGCAGCGAGCGTGCCCCTATGTGTCAAGATACGGGTATGACCGTCATCTTCGTCGATATGGGACAGGATCTGCACGTCGAGGGTGATCTGATCGAAGACGCCATCAACGAGGGCGTCCGCAGAGGCTATACCCACGGCTACCTGCGCAAGTCCGTCGTGAGCGACCCGATACATCGACACAACACGGGCGATAATACGCCCGCCGTCATCCACTACCGCATCGTGCCTGGAGACCAAATGCACATCACCGTCGCTCCCAAGGGCTTTGGCAGTGAAAACAAGAGCGCACTTTCGATGCTCACGCCCAGCCAAGGGGTAGCCGGCATCAAGCAGTTTGTCCTCGACACCATCTCCCACGCTGGGGGCAACCCCTGTCCGCCAATCATCGTCGGCATCGGTATCGGTGGTACGATGGAGCGCTCCGCTGAGCTTGCTAAGCGTGCTCTGCTACGTCCTATCGGTGAGCGTCATCCCGATCCCGCCGTCGCTGAGATCGAGGAGGAGCTACTCCAAGAGATCAATAAGATGGGCATCGGACCAGCCGGATTCGGTGGAGACACCACGGCCTTAGCTGTCGCCATCAATACGGGGGCGACACATATCGCAGGGCTGCCCGTAGCGGTCAATATCAGTTGCCACGCCACACGTCACGCAGAGGGTACACTATAATATATAGAGACATGGAAGAGAAGAAGATACTCAGAGCCCCCTTTACGACAGAGATGATTACTCCGCTTAGAGCGGGGGATATGTGCTACATCTCGGGGACTATCTATACAGCACGTGACGCAGCTCATCTGCGTCTTGTCGAGATGCTAGAGCGAGGCGAGGAGATGCCCTTTGACTTCGCAGGGCAGGTCGTTTACTATGCGGGTCCTTGCCCAGCTAAGCCTGGACAACCCATCGGCTCCGTCGGTCCCACTACGGGGGGACGTATGGACGCTTATTCGCCAACGCTCATAGCGCACGGTCTGCGTGTGATGATCGGCAAGGGGCTACGTAGCCCAGAGGTTGTTGACGCGATCAAGCAGTACAAGGGCGTGTACTTTGCCGCCATCGGAGGAGCTGCTGCGCTGATGGGCAAGTGCGTCAAGGAGGCCGAGGTCATTGCCTTCGACGACTTAGGCCCCGAAGCAATCCGCAAGCTACGTGTCGAGGAGCTCCCCGTCATCGTAGCCGTAGACAGTCTCGGTGGCGACGTCTACTCGCTCGGCCGCTCGCAGTACGCCCGTCGATAGTCATCAAGAGGCTACACACTTACCACAGCAACACACCTAAATCACGAATTATACTATGACGAAAAGATTACCCCCTTTACTCTTGCTACTCTTAGCGCTTTGCCTCCCTGTGATGGGGCATGCGAGCAACAGCCCTTTTGCCTCAGGCGATGGTCTGAGAGAGCTAGGCGAGCCAACGATACGCCTGACCACCTCTGGAGCGGTCGGGGCCAATTACTCCTTCACAATCATCGGGGGGACTAACCCCATTCAGATAGACTGGGGCGATGGTGCGCTTGTCTCACCTACCTCTGCTATGGTCAAGGGTAAGAAGGCTGGCAACGAAATTAAGATCTATGGAGACTGTCTGTCATTCCTGGCTACAGGAGCTAACATTACAGCAATCACTATTGATGCTCCTGCGATGGGGATGCTATCCCTAGCAGACAATGAGCTCACGACACTTGATCTCTCTAAGATTCCAGCCATAGAGTCCCTGAACTTGCAGAACAATAAGTTGACTAGCCTCGATCTGCATGGACTTGTCTCTATGTCTACGCTTAATGTAAAGCTGAATAACCTGGAGTCCCTTAATCTGTCTGGCTTAAATGCGCTAAAGAGATTGATTGTCTCAGACAATCCCGCTCTGACTTCACTCGATGCCTCTACACTCACCAGTCTGAGTTCCGTACGAGCCGAAAACTGTGCCTTAGAGCAAGTATCTCTCCCTGCATCTCTCACCGAGTTTTATGCAAAGGGTAACAAGCTCACTAAGCTCGGCGAGGGGGCTATCTCCTTTCCCAAGCTATTACGACTGAGATTGCCTAACAATCAAATCGCAGAGTTTACAGTAGGAGAGTGTCCCCTCCTCAACGATCTCGAGCTCGATGGCAATAAGCTCACGTCTCTTACGTTCGGCTCACTTCCCGCTCTGAGGACTCTATACCTTCAGAAGAACCTCCTCGAGGCGGACGCTCTCAACAAAGTTTACAATGCCTTGCCGACCCTCTCAGGGACGATCAAGGTGGCTGAGAACCCTGGCGCAGAGCAGGCCTATGGCTATATAGCTACGGAGAAGGGCTGGACGATAGACGTTCCTGGTCAAAAGAACCAAGACCCAGATCCCGTCATCTCGATAAAGACAAAGCCCGACAAAGAGATCTACTTGGGTCTGTCTGGCTTTGCTGACGAGAGTAAGGTGCAGATAGAGACAGACGAAGGCGTAGTCGTTGAGAAGACGATCACGAGCGGCGTGCCTCCTATCGAGAAGTACAAGTCGACGCGAGGGCTCATCAGAATTATCGGACTGGTACATACGATAGACTGCTCCGAAAACGGCTCTATCGCATACGATATCGACGCCTCACAGAGTCCTAAGCTGGTCAAGTTCTATGCGCTGCACAACACGATGACCTCTGTCAATGTCAAGGACTGCGCTGACCTCACCTTTATCAACTGTGCGGGTAGTGAGCTCCCAGAGATTGACCTCTCAGACTGCAAGCAACTAGAGACCGTATGGCTACCAGGTAATAAGATCATAAGCATCGACCTGACTGGGCTGACGAACCTCCAAGAGCTTAGCCTAGAGCGCAACCTACTGACCGAGATACGTGGTCTCTCAGACTGCACTAGGCTGACAGAGCTCAATGTTGCTGAAAACGAACTCACGACGCTCGCGCTCACGGGGCTGTCTAGCCTGAACAAGCTTGACTGTCGCGACAACAAGCTGTCGGCTCTCGACCTCAGCCCTTGTACGGCTCTGACGGAGGCATTCTGCTACAAGAACGCTATCAAAGAGCCTGCTATGAAGCAACTCTTCGAGAGCCTCCCCACAAGAAGTGCTAGTGAGCGTGGTGAACTCTACGCCATTGACTCATCAGATCGGGACGAGGAGAACAAAGTAAACAACGCCGATGTCAAGATCGCTAGTGACAAGTTCTGGCTCGTCTATGACTACAAGAACTACGACAATGGTGGCAAGAATCCACTTGCCAACGATCCAGTCGTCTCGGCAGATCACTACCGCCTCATGATCACTGGAGACTACATCGAGATCGCTCAGACTGCTCCCCACGCTGTCGTGGAGCTATATGCGCTCGATGGTACGCTCCTACAGAGCGCACGTGCTGATCAGAGCGGTGACCTGCGACTCAGCATCGCAGAGCTACCCACGGGGAGCTACCTACTCTCCGTCGATGGTGAGGCAACCAAGGTAATCCTCTAGCGATTGCCACCTCACAATCTTGCTTGCAAGATTGTCCAGACTTTGCAGAAAGGATGAAGCGCAAGGCGCTGAGGGTGAGGTCTGAAGGAAGCATACCTCCGTATGTGACCGAAGCCGAATCCCGAAAGCAACACAGCGATTCGC
>CAMCJO010000055.1 GCA_945875135.1 uncultured Porphyromonas sp. | reverse complement strand
GGATTTACTCAGCCATAGCTGGTTCGGACGCTACCCAGACGAAGAAGCCTGCTAGTGACCTGGACCCTAACACTATTGTCAAGCAGGTAGAGGTCTTCGTCTCTCAAAGTGAACCCAATGGTGAGACGAACAAAAACTCTATACGCACTGTGCCACTAGAGGAGCTCCCCGAAGAGATACAAGAGCATATCAAAGCAATCATACGTCACGAGCAGCGCAAGGTGACGCAAAACTCGGGAAGCAACCCCTTCGACCTAAATGCCGATGATGAGGGCGACAAGGAGGAGAAAGCCTCTAAGTCTAGCAAGCGCTCTAAGACACCTGCGCTAGATGCCTTTGCGACCAACCTTAACCAACTCGCTAAGGATGGCAAGCTAGACCCGATGATCGGGCGTGCTAAGGAGCTAGAGCGTATCACACATATACTCTGTCGCCGACAGAAGAACAACCCCGTGCTGATCGGCGAGGCGGGTGTCGGTAAGACAGCCGTCGCCGAGGGCTTGGCACAGCTCTTAGCGCGCGACGAGGTGAGCTACAAGCTTCGTGGCAAGGTGCTTTACAGCGTAGACTTGGCACAGATGCTAGCCGGCACACGCTACAGAGGAGACTTTGAGGAGCGATTTAAGGCGCTACTCAAGGAGGCTGAGATGCTGGGCAATACGATTCTACTCTTTGACGAGATCCACACGCTGATGGGCGCGGGCTCGACAGATGGCAGTATGGATGCCTCCAACATGCTCAAGCCGGCTCTGGCGCGTGGCACGATACAGGTGATCGGAGCCACCACTCTGGATGAGTATCGCAGGACCATTGAGAAGAACGGAGCCTTGGCGCGTCGCTTTCAGAAGGTGATGATCGAGCCAAACACACCCGAGGAGACGCTAGAGATCTTGCGCCAGCTACGAGGACGATATGAAGAGTTTCACCATGTGCGCTACAGCGACGAAGCTTTGGTCGCTATGGTGCGCCTGACCAATAGATATATCTACGACCGCTACTTCCCCGACAAGGCTATTGACGTCCTAGACGAGGTGGGAGCGAGTATGCACCTCAAGGGCAAAGTGGGTGAGAGCGACAAGGTCGCTTCGCTCCGACAGCAGCTGCGTACCTACCGTGCGTCTCGTGACAAGGCAGTGCGTGAGAGCAACTACGACACCGCTATGACCCTCAAAGTGCAGGAGGACTTAGTCCAGAAAGAGGTGGATGAGGAGCTCGAGAAAGCTCATGCTCAGGAGGCTGCCATCTATCTACCTGTAGATGAGGAGGCGGTCGCCAAGACGGTCTCTATGATGAGCGGGGTGCCTATCTCCAACATCAGTCAGGAGGAGCACGCTAAGCTACGCCAGATGCGCCAAACGCTCAAGGATATAGTGATCGGTCAGGACGATGCGATCGACAAGGTGGTCAAAGCGATACAGCGTAACCGCCTCGGCTTGGGTAGCGACAAGCGACCCATCGGGAGCTTCCTCTTCCTTGGTCCGACCGGTGTCGGCAAGACTTATCTAGCTAAGAAGCTTGCCGAGCTACTCTTTGACGATGAGGACGCACTCATACGTATTGATATGAGTGAGTATATGGAGTCGTTCAACGTCTCTCGTCTCGTGGGCGCAGCTCCTGGCTACGTCGGCTACGATGAGGGCGGACAGCTCACGGAGCAGGTGAGACGCAAGCCTTACTCGGTCGTACTCTTTGACGAGCTAGAGAAGGCGCACCCAGACGTTTACAATATACTCCTGCAGATCCTCGACGACGGCTTTATCACCGCTGCCGATGGGACGCACGTGAGCTTTAAGAATACGGTCATCATCCTTACGAGCAACATCGGTACGCGCCAGCTCAAGGACTTTGGCGCTGGTGTCGGCTTCCGTCAGGAGGTGCAGCTCACCCAGACGGAGCAGGAGGCTTTGCTGAGTAAGCAGCTCAAGAAGCACTTTAGCCCGGAGTTCCTCAACCGCCTTGATGAGACGATCTACTTCGCTAGCCTGGAGAAGGAGGACATTCGCAAGATCGTAGACGTGGAGCTACGTCCTATCATGGCGCGCATCTCCGAGCAGGGGTACAACCTCGTGGTTACTCCATCAGCAAAGGACAAGCTCGCCGATGTCGGCTTTGACCTAGAGTACGGCGCTAGACCGCTGAGACGTGCTCTGCGTCACTGGATCGAGGACAAGCTGACGGATCTCATCCTCGATGGTGAGGCAAATGTGGGCGACACGGTGCGTCTGCGTGTCTCTGAGGGCGAACTCCTCATGGAGGTGGACAAGCGTGCACCGCAAAAGGAGACACAAGCAAAGAGCGATGAAGCGACCCTAGGCTTCGCCCTACCCTCGTTTACCTCTTCCAGCCAGAAGGGCGACAAGCGGTAATCAATCAAATCAGACAAATAACTCAAGCTTATGAATAGTAATAAAGGACAAATCGGGGTTACGAGTGAAAACATATTCCCCGTCATCAAGAAGTTTCTCTATAGTGAGCATGATATATTCCTCCGTGAGATCGTATCCAACGCAGTCGATGCGACGACCAAGCTACGCGCTCTGATAGCTCGTGGCACGGAGGTGGGTAGCACTGAGGACCTCCGTGTAGAGGTCCTACTAGATAAGGAGGCGCGCACACTGACCGTACGAGACTACGGTATCGGTATGACTGCCGACGAGGTAGAGCGTTACATCAATCAGATAGCTTTCTCTGGAGCGGAGGACTTTCTGGAGAAGTACAAAGACGCTTCCGGCAATATCATCGGGCACTTCGGACTAGGCTTTTACTCAGCCTTTATGGTCTCCGAGCGTGTCGAGATAGACACCCTCTCCTATCAGCCAGACGCACAGCCCGTCCACTGGAGCTGTGACGGTTCGCCCGCCTACGAGATGAGTACGGGTAGCCGTACCGAGCGTGGCACCGACATTATCATGCATCTGGACGAAGAGAGCAGCGAATTCCTCGAGCAGGCACGCATCGAGGAGCTACTGACGAAGTACTGTCGCTTCCTCCCGATCCCCATCATCTTTGGCAAGAAGCAGGAGTGGAAGGACGGCAAGATGCAAGACACCGATGAGGACAATGTGATCAACGACACCAACCCGCTCTGGCTCCGCAAGCCGCAAGACCTTACGGACGAGGACTATCGTGAGTTCTACCGTAAGCTCTACCCAGGAGCTGACGAGCCACTCTTTTGGATACACCTTAATGTAGACTACCCCTTCACCCTGACCGGCGTACTCTACTTCCCCAAGGTGAGCAACAAGGTGGATCTGCAGAGCAACAAGATCAAGCTCTACTGCAATCAGGTCTTTGTGACTGACGAGGTGGAGAGCATCGTGCCTATGTACTTGACCTTGCTCCACGGTGTGATCGACTCACCAGACATCCCGCTCAACGTGTCGCGCTCTTACCTACAGTCTGACAGCAATGTCAAGAAGATCAGCAGCTACATTACTAAGAAGGTGGCCGACAAACTGGAGGAGATCATGAAGAATGACCGCCCCACCTACGAAGCTAAGTGGCCCGACCTCTCCGTCTTCATACATTATGGTATCCTCACCGATGAGAAGATGGAGGAGCGTGCGCTCAAGTCGTTACTTCTACTGGAGGATGTGGCTGGAAAGTTTTACACGCCCGAGGAGTATCGTGAGCTGGTCAAGAGCAATCAGACCGACAAGGACGGCAAGCTCGTCTACCTCTACGCCACCGATCCTGAGGCGCAGTACAGCTACATACAGGCTGCCGAAGCTAAGGGGTACAACGTACTCCACATGCACGGCATGCTCGACACGCCCCTACTCAACCATCTAGAGCAAAAGTGGGAGAACACGCACTTCGTACGTGTAGACAGCGACACGGTCGACCAATTGATCCAGCGTGACGACACGACGACAGATGCTTCCGCACATGAGACTGAGATCATGCGTAGCCTCTTTGCCAAGGCGCTCCCCACAGGTGAGGTCAACTATCAGGTCTTCCTACGCAATATGGGTCCGGAGGCTCAGCCGGCAGTGGTCACGCGTATGGAGTGGATGCGCCGTATGAAGGAGATGTCGCAGTATCAGCCTGGAGCTTCCTTCTACAACTCACTCCCCGACAGCTATTCGCTCGTACTCAATGCCGACCACCCGCTCATCAAGAGCTTGCTAGAGGGTGAGGGTAAGGAGTTAGAGCCACAGCTGGCGTCCCTGCGCTCTCAGCTCGCTACGCTCCAAGAGCAAGTCACCGAGCTAGACAAGGAGGCTAAGGAGCAGACCGAGCCTACCGAGGAGCAAAAGAAAGAGCTACAAGATAAGAAGGAGGCTCTCCACAAGCAGCAAGAAGAGCTGCACGGCGAGATGCAAAGCTCCTTCGATCAGTATGCCGAGAAGCAGCCTATGATACGTCACATCGTCGAATTGGCTCTACTCTCAGCTGGTGAACTACGAGGCGTTGCCCTACAAGAGTTCATCAAGCGCACCACCGAACTTCTATCGTCTAAGTAAATCCCCCCTAAGAATATCCGTTTTTATGAAGAGGAACACTTCCCTTTGCAAGCGTCTCCTACTCCTACTAGCCCTCTCAGCCACATGGCTCGTGGGGGCTGTAGCGCAGGAGACACCCCGCTGGCTACGCTATGCCCAGATCTCACCAGATGGTAATCAGATAGCCTTTTGCTACCAAGGCGACATCTACATTGTCGACGCTATCGGTGGCGAGGCGCGTCTCCTGACTGGCTCCGATGGGTACGAGTCACACCCCACCTGGAGTCCCGATGGCAAGCGTATCGCCTTCATGAGCAATCGTGAGGGGCACCGCTCCATCTACACTATGTCAGCCCTCGGTGGCGATGTCAAGCGCATCACGCACCACTCGGGCAATAGCCATACCGTCGAGTGCTACACACCCGACGGTCGTTTTATCATTATGTCCGAATCTCTCCAGCAGCCTGCCACCAGTGCGCTCAATCCTTCGGGCATCCTCTCGCAGCTCTACATGATCCCTGTCGATGGTGGCACGCCTATGCTCTACAACGCTCGCCCACTCGAGGCTGTCACCTTCAGCCATCGTGGCGACCGCTATGTAGCGCAAGACATCAAGGGCTTTGAGAATAAGTGGCGCAAGCACCACACCAGCTCCGTCACACGAGACATTTATATAGTAGACCCCAAGACAGGAGCCACTACCGCCTGCACTCTAGAGCCAGGCGAAGACCTCTCACCCGTCTTCGGACCTGATGATCAGACCATCTTCTTCATCAGCGAGCGAGGCAAAAGCAATTCGCTCAACGTCTGGAAGCAGCGCATCGGCGAGCAAACCGCTCAGCAGGTGACCAGCTTCCGCAATCACCCCGTGCGCTTCCTCAGCATCTCACGCTCCGGACGACTCTGCTTCGCCTACGATGGCGACCTCTACACCATGACCGAGGGACGCTCCCCGCAGAAGGTACAGATCACCCTGCGCACCGAGGGACCTAAGGACAAAGTGTACCGCCGCACAGCCAGCAGTGGAGGCCGCTCCTTCACGCCCAGCAGTGACGGCAAGCAGCTAGCCTTCATTATGCGTGGTGATGTCTACGTCACCTCTGTCGAGCATGGCACGACGAAGCGCATCACCCAGAGCGCTGGCGCCGAGGAGAGTGTCACATGGAGTCCCGACAGCAAGACGCTCGTCTACGACTCACGCCGTGACGGCAATCATATCCTCTACAAGGCGACCATCGCTTCGGACAAGGAACTAGACTTCGCCTCTGCTACCATTATCAAGGAGGAGCCACTCATGCCCGAGTGCAAGATGGAGCAAGCCTTACCCCAGTACTCACCCGATGGCAAGCTGATCGCCTTCGTCGGAGACCGCAAGTGCATCTATACCTATAATGTCGAGAGCAAGAAGCTCACGCAGGTCACCAGTGGCAAGGATCAGCCCGAGATGCACGGCTACATCAGCTTCGAGTGGAGTCCTGACAGCCACTGGATAGCCTTCGGATATACGCCCAATGTCCATGCACCCTTTGGAGATGTAGGCTTGGTAAGAGCTACTGGTGGCGAGGTGACTAACCTGACCAATACCGGTTACTTCAGCGACCTCGCTGGCTGGGTCATGGGTGGCAATGCTATCCTCTTCACCTCAGACCGATACGGTATGCGCAACCACGCTTCGTGGGGCTCTATGAGCGATGCTTTCCTCGTATTCCTCAATCGCAAGGCGTACGAGAAGTTTAGCATGACACCCGAGGAGCGCGACCTCTACGACCGTGCTGGACTGGACACGCTACAGTACGGCACTGATCCCGTTCCTGCTGAGGAGAGTGCCAAGAAGAAGGACGAGACCAAGCCCATCATCGTCGAGATCCAGGGCATCGAGGATCGTATCGTACGGCTCACGCCCAATTCGAGCGACCTAGCAGACGCTTATGTCGATGCCGACGGAAAGAACCTCTACTACCTCTCAGCCTTTGAGGGCGGGTACAACCTCTGGCAGACAGATCTGCGCAAGGGCAATACCTCGATGCTACGTCAGCTAGACCTCTCGGGCAGTGCCTACATGCGCCCCACGCCCAAGGGGGATAAGATCTTCGTCGTATCCTCGGGCCGGGTACAGTGCTTTACGCCCGCCTCTAAGAAGTTTGAGTCAGTCAACTACCGTGCTCGTGTGGAGCTGGATAGCTACGCTGAGCGTGAGGCGATGTACGACTTTATGGTTCGCGAGGAGGGGCTACGCTTCTACCGCGCAGACATGCACGGCGTAGACTGGAAGGGTCTGACCGACCATTACCGCCAGTTCTTGCCCCACATCGCGACGAATGAGGACTTCTCAGAGATGCTCAGCGAGATCCTCGGCGAGCTCAACGTATCGCACACAGGCTCAGGCTACAGACAGAGCTCTAGCGAGCCAGCTACGGGACGCCTAGGGCTACTCTACAACTGGTACTCCCTACCCCTTGAGGGCATCATCGTTGATGAAATCGTTACGGGCGGACCTTTCGACACCTACCTGACTAAGCTACAGCCTGGCGACCGCATCGTCGCGATCAATGGCACGCGCATCGACCACCACACCGACTGGCGTGACCTCCTCGCAGGCACTACCGGCACGCTCACGGCTGTCACCTTCTATAGTAATAAGGAGCAAAAGGAAATCACCGAGGCTGTACGTCCTATTTCTTCAGGCAAGCTCTCGGGACTACTCTACAAGCGCTGGGTCAAGGCTCGCGAAGCTGAGGTACAGCGTCTCTCGAATGGTCGTCTCGGCTATGTACACATACCGAGCATGGGCGACGACGAGTTCCGCACCGTCTACAGCGAGGTGATGGGCAAGTACTACCAATGCGACGGTATCGTCATCGACATCCGCTACAACGGTGGTGGTCGTCTGCACGAAGACCTCGAGACCTTCTTCGGCGGCAAGGCTTATCTGCAGCAAGAGGTGCGTGGACAGGACTACTGCACGATGCCTAGCAAGCGATGGACCAAGCCCTCAGTCATGCTCGTCTGCGAGGCCGACTACTCCAATGCACACGGCTCTCCATGGGTCTACCAAACCCTCGGCATGGGCAAGGTCGTCGGCATGCCAGTACCAGGCACTATGACCTCGGTCAACTGGGTCACCATGCAGAACCCGCTGCTCTTCTTCGGCATCCCCGCCGTAGGTTATCGCACCCAGCAGGGAGACTTCCTCGAGAATAAGCAGCTCGAGCCCGATGTCGTGGTACCGCTCGACTACAACCGCATCCTCGAGGGACACGACAGCCAGCTAGAAGCAGCCGTCCGCGTACTCCTGGAGGAGGTCAAGGCACATCCGCAGCCCACCTTCCCCAAGCGATAAATGCCAACTAATTGAACAATAAAAGCTCATTAAGCATGTCCTAAAGGCTAACATACTCAGTGAGGAGCATCGCGCCTCCCCACTCAATTCCCAAAGAGAGGAGATGTCGTCATCGGCGTCTCCTCTCTTTTTGATACTGCTACAAAAGTCTCCTTTTTGTCGTCTCATCCGCCTCTTCCCTCGGTTCCATCAGGTGAAACTCCAGTTTCATACAGAAGGAAAGGCGATCCACACGAGGCGGTCGTGTCTTATCGTCTCTGTTGACTAGAAGACACCGGCAAGCTCTTCCCCAGCACCTCAAAATAGAAGTTAGCCGTATGCTTGAAACGTCTTCAAGCTGACGAAATTTTCAAGTGTACTTGAAAATACCTACATTTGCAGAAGAATTTCAAGTACACCTGACATGCTTGCACCGATAAGGAAATACAACTTTTGGGATGAGAACCCCATAGACTTGGGGTATCCACGCACATTCTACACAGATAAGATAGGGCAATACATTGACAACCAACTAATCAAAGTATTGGTAGGTCAGCGACGTGCAGGAAAAAGCTACATCCTAAGGCAAATAGCCTCACAACTAATTGCCAACGGCACTTGTCCCAATAACATTCTTTACATCAACAAGGAATACCTTGAGTTTTCAGACATACATAACTATCAAGACCTTGAGAAACGCTTTCAGCAGTATAAGAAGGAACTCAATCCGCAGGGCAAAGTATTCCTTTTCATTGATGAGATACAGGAGATAGAAGAGTGGGAGCGCTTTGTCAACTCACATGCTCAAGACTATGCTGAGCCTTGTGAGGTATTTATCAGTGGCTCCAACTCCAGTCTGCTATCTGGTGAACTGGCGACGCTACTGTCAGGAAGATATGTAGCGTTTGAAATACTCCCTTTTAGTTTTTCAGAGTTCTGTGGCATCACTCAGAAAGAGCCTAAGAGAGAGAGTTATATAGACTTCCTGCAATCTGGAGCCCTGCCAGAGCTTTTCAACCTCCCCAATGATGAGATGAAGCAAAACTACGTCTCTTCGATCAAGGACACTGTTATGCTCCATGACATTGTTGCTAGGTATAAAGTAAAGGATGTGAAGCTCCTAGACGACCTCTTTGTGTATCTAGTCAATAACGCCTCCAACAATATATCCATCGCCAATATCGTCAACTTCTTTAAGTCACGAAATAGAAAAACCAACTACGAGACGCTCTCCAACTATATCTCCCACCTCGAGAGCACTTTCCTCGTGCATAAGGTAGAGAGGTATAATATCAAGGGCAAGGAGACTATTTCGGCCAATAGCAAGTACTATCTGAATGATTTGTGCTACCACAATTATCTCTATTCAGGATTTGGCTATGGGATGGGGTACTTATTGGAGAATGCCGTCTATCTAAGTCTTAGACGGGCTGGATATCAAATCTATGTAGGCACGAATAAAGAGACAGAGGTCGACTTTGTCGCTATCAAAGGCAGCAAGAGGTTATATTTCCAAGTCACGCTACAACTAACGGAGCAAGAGACAATAGAGCGAGAGTACCGCTCTCTTCTGTCGATAGAAGACAACTTCAAGAAGTATGTGGTCAGTTTGGATGACTTCAAGCTCCCAACAAATGAAGGGATTGACCATGTCTCGGCGTGGGACCTAGACACAATTCTGTAACCTACCAAGCCCAACCTAATTACCGCCCCTAGTCCCAACCGACAAGGGGCTTTTTTGTATGCTAACTTCCCCTCCCGACTCGCAACCCCCCTCGAGAGACTGTTGCAACAGCCAACAGCCAACAGCTAACAGCCAGCCCGCCAACAGCCCTGTCTCTTATACACATCTCCGAGCCCACGAGCCCTCTCTACATCTCGTAT
>CAMCJO010000054.1 GCA_945875135.1 uncultured Porphyromonas sp. | reverse complement strand
AATAGCCTAGGCGAAGCATCGTCTGCTTATTAGGCGTGTAGCGAAAGTTGAGCGAAGGAGCCCAGATCGTCTCACGACGCACGAGTGGCCCTTGGCTCGCTAGTTGCGACTGCTTCGTCGTCATCCAGGTAGGGCGGATGCGTAGTCCTACGGTCAGATCGATCAGCTTGTTGGCCACCTTAAGATCTACTCCTCCACTGAGCGAGCTGAGGCGGGTATTCATCTTCGTGTCCATCGTGGCGTCTAGCTGCGTCCAGGCGCCCGTAGCGTCGGGCTGCTTGTAGTCACGCTCACTGCTCCGTATGCGGTCGCCCCACTCTAGTTGTGCTTGTAGCGAGAGCAGCTCTGTGAGTGGCTCTACGTAGCCCGTGCGTATGCGGTAGTTGAAGGTCTGACTGCGATCCTCCAGGAGGGTCTGCTGAGACTGATCCCCCTCGATCGAGTGAAGCGTCGAGTGGCTCTCGGTGCTTGCGTTGTCGCCGAGGAAGCCTCCGTTGAGTTGTAGGCTCAGGGTGCGTCCCTCATCGTTGAGCTTATGCCCTAGGAGGAGCATGTTGAAGAGGCGTAGCCCACCATACTCCCGCAGGTTCTCCTGACTGCCTCGATGCAGCTCGCTCTCCTCGCTATCCGTAGTGTGGTAGTTGCGCGCCTCCTGATCTATACCCCAGCCGTAATGTATCGCAGGGCGGTAGATCAGCTCCGTGCGGTCTGTCGCTTGCCACTTGATATAGGCATCGCCCCCTAGATTGTGCCCTCGTCTGAGTGCCTCGGTCGTCTCATTGGTAAATGTACTGGGGCTGTCGGGCAAGATGTTTTCCGTTTCGGTGCGTGCCGAGAGATCGTTTTGGGAGTAACCATAGCGCGCATTCGCATTGACCTCCAGCCGATCATTAGGCGTGTAGGTCTCATTAGCCGCGATCTGTGCAGAGGTGGTGATACCTTGTGGTCTGAAGCCACCGCCACGTCTACCGCCGCCACGTTCCCATCCACCGGAGCCACCGCCTAGGTCTAGATCCGAGAGTCCCTGCCCGTTTGTATTATTACTGCCAGCGATGAGTGTCGTCTGGTGCTGCTGGGAGAAGTAGTTGAGCATCCCGTTGAGCTCATAGCGGTTGTCCAAGCCGTAACCCGCCAGAGCATGTCCGAAAGTACCCTGTCGCATATCAGGCTTCGTGCGGATGTTGAGTACCATCTGCTCCTCATCATCGTCAAAGCCCGTGATGCGCGCCTCGTCGCTCTGCTGGTTCAGCACCTCTAGCTGATTGACCACCTCAGCCGGCAGATTGCGCATAGCCACCTTTGTATCTCCACTAAAGAACTCCTTGCCGTCGAGCATAATCTTCGCCACCTGCTGTCCGCCGATGGTGATCTGACCATTCTCATCAATCTCCACTCCTGGGAGACGCTTGACTAGATCCTCCAGCATAGCTCCCTGTGGCACCTTGTAGGCATTAGCGTTGAAGGTAATCGTATCACCTCGCACCGTCATATCGGTCGCTTTACCCTCTACGACCACCACCTCTAGCAGGTGCTCATCCTCCTCGAGCCGTATGACGCCTAGGTCTATCCCAGCCGTGATCTTCAGGCTCTTTTGATAGTTCTGATAGCCTATGTAAGAGACCTCTAGGGAGAGCAGCTCCTGAGGTACCTGAGCTATCGCAAAGTGCCCCTTGCTATCGCTCGTACCGCCCGCCACGAGTTGCTTGTCGCCAGAGGGCGTGAGCCGATAGAATGCCACGTTGGCACCCACGAGAGGAGCCTCGGCGTCGTCCCGTACGGCTCCTCGTACAGTCGTCACCATCTGGGCGGGTAATGTAAGGAATAAAGCGTGAAATATCAGGAGTAGGCAAAGACTCCGTAACGGTATCTGTCGCATAGTGTGTCGTGTATATGTCCGTATGTCTGTGTGTCGCTGTCTTAGAGGATCTAAACTGTCGAAAGATTAAACAGAGTCGTATCAAAGAGCCGATCCGAGACATAGCCTCTAGGACAAATGTCCCCTTGTCGTATCGAAGAGAAACTGATCTCCACGTGGAAGCATTCAAATCCGCACGTAGGAAAGAAAAACTCTCCACGTGGGCGAGAAATAAAACTTCGGAGGAATGAATCGCGCCTACGTGGAGAATAAAAAGCATCCACGTAGAGATTGGCAGTTTACCACGTGGACGATGTGCTATGCGGTCGGTTTTTTGTAAGTTTGCAGAAGTAATTGAATTCATCAACTATAGATACCTATGAATATGTTCCTTCTACAGGCAGCGCAGGCAGCACCGCAGGGTGGTCTTTCTTCGTGGTCTTCGCTTATCTTCTTTGCAGTCATCATCTTGATTTTTTGGCTCTTCTTCATTCGTCCGCAGAGCAAGCGTCAGAAGAAGCTACAGCAGGAGCGTGATGCGCTCGCTGTAGGCGATGCAGTCATAACGGCTGGTGGTGTGCATGGCGAGATCCGCAAGGTAAACGAGCAGACCTTTGAGGTCGAGATAGCTCGTGACGTCTGCATAGAGATTGCCAAGAGCTCGGTCTATCCGCTCGGCACGGACCCCAACGCACGCTAATAGTCTCTCCGAACTCTTAAGACGGGAGCGGTGCGACTCAATCTGACCCCTAAGCTCCGCACAGGTGGAGATCCTGTGGTACGTAAGCAGCGTGTCCCTCGCTTGAGACGACTGCTGGCGATCGCTGTGTGGGTACTCCTAGCGACCGTCTTATGGTTTATGCAGACGCTCTCACGTGGCACGACCTCGATAGTTCATGTACCTATCGTATATGAGGAGATGCCGGGAGAGATAGGACTAGAGGGGGATCAGCCGACGACGCTAGATGTTAGCGTCTCGGCAAAAGGCTCTCAGCTCCTCTTCCGCTGGATGAAGGGCGTGCCTCCGATCTCGCTCTCTATGCCACAGCGAGTACCGCAAGGGGGACGTATCCTCTTTAGCAGTGCCGTCTTGACACAGAAGGTGCGGGAGAGCCTGGGGAGCTCTATACAGATCCGCGACATCTATCCTAATCAGATTTCGCTGCGCGCATTCCCTCTCCAAAGGAAAGAGGTGCCAGTGGTCAACCATGTGTCGGCCTCTGCTAAGGATGGCTATATGGTACTGCCACTGACGATAACTCCTACCACGGTCGAGCTGTATGGTAGTCGTGAAGCCCTGGCGGGTGTTAGCGAGATGCATACCAAAGCATTGACCTACAAGAACCTGTCGCAAGACAAAGTGGTGCTTGTGCCGTTCGAAGAGATCCCCCACGTCTATACCTCGCCCGATAGTGTGCAGCTGCAGATCTCAGTCGTCGAGCTGACGGAGAGACGCATCGAGCTACCTGTCGAGGCGCTTAACACGCCCTTAGGCTTTGTCGCTAAGTTGCTCCCAGCTCGTGTCTCTCTGACCCTGACGATGCCGATCACAGACTACAATAAGCCTATCGGGGACAAGGTCTCGGTGGTGGTCGATCTGCAACAGCTCGCAGAAGCTGTGCAGCAGGGCGAGAAACAACCAGAGATGCTACCCGTAAGAGTCCAGGGACTACCCGACTGGGTGGTGCGCGCTACTCCCTCTCCCAAGGCGGTACAGTATATCCTAGAGACTGCCGAGCCGTAGTGGCTACTGAGTCATGACCGAAAAGCAGCTCACCTCTTCTTCAATGCCCCCTCGCATCTTAGGATTGACAGGGGGAATCGGTGCAGGCAAGAGCTTCGTCGGCCAGATGCTTGTCGAGGCGGGTCTACCCCTGATGGATAGCGATGCGGTAGCTCGTGGAGCTTACACCGAGAGCGAGCAGGTGCGTCAACAAGTGGTCGCATTATTAGGTGCAGAAGTTTATAATCCAGATGGAAAGCCTCGCTATGATGAGATCGCTCGCAGAGTTTTCGCACCATCTGATATGGGTCAGTCGCTATTGCACCAGCTAGAGCAGATCATTCACCCCTATGTGTCTGAGAGACTGACGGCGTGGGCGATGGAGCAGGATGCCCCCGATGGGTGGGTCGTCCTAGAGAGTGCTATCTTGTGGCAGTCAGGCTTCTATCGTCTCTGCGACGCTGTGGTCGTCGTGACGGCTCCTGAGGCGGTACGTGTGGCTCGTGTCCAGGAGCGCGACGGAGCCTCTCTCGAGCAGGTGCAGGCACGGATCGATCGTCAAGCTTCGTACACCTTTACAGATTTGCAGCAGAGGTGTCCAGAGTTGCCTCTCTATCAGATCAATAATGATGGGGTGCAGGATCTGGAGGAGCAGGTGGCGCAGCTACGCGCTCATCTAGCCACTCTGTAGATTGGTCTTGCGTGTATGGAGAGCTCGGTCGGGTTGTGGACGTTGACTCCCTTTGGGGTAGATCGAGGAGCAGAGGATATCATCTTACTATTGCTCCTCATGCTACTCTTACTCCCAGCACTCATGCAGATGTGGGTCGGCTCTCTCTTGTCCCGCTCGGTAGATGCGCTACTATATAATAGAGGACACATTTTCTTTCGCAGCTTAGTGCATCGGGTATCTGTCGGCACCTATGCGATCCTCGGAGGGTTGCAGCGTCATCTGCTGGTCGGTGTGACGGGTTATCTGCTGCTACGCTACTATGCAGCTCTTCCCTCAGGCGAACTGTGGACAACGCTCTCGCAGGTAGGGCTTCTAGCACTCTGCAGCTTGATCCTGAGCGGGCTGTACCTAGGTATCAACCGTCTGCTGGCGGGGATCTATCTAGACTCAGCTTTTTACCTACACTGGGTGCGTCACTACGGCATCCTAGAGTGGCTGTGGCCGCTACCTCTCTACCTGAGCTCTCTGTTGCTACTAGCGGGCGTCTGGCAGGGGGGCGCACTCTGGCTGACGATCTCCGTAATCCTCTTGTGGCGCCTTGCGATCATCGTGCCCACAGCGCGCTGGCTCGGGGAGGCTGGGGTGACTCCTTTGCTTATTTCTTTGTACCTTTGCAGCCAGGAAATGGCTCCTCTTGCCTATCTCATAGGCTTTGGAATGCTGATCCTATGAAAGAATCTATCATATACCATTAGCCCCTGCCTGTGCGTATGTCCCGGATAAAAAAAATACTTATTTCTCAGCCCGCTCCACTGATGGCCAATCCCTACACCGAAGTCGCTGAAAAGTATCAAGTGGAGCTTGATTACAAGCAGTTCATTCGTGTCGAGACAGTTGAAGCAAAAGAGTTTCGCCAGCAGCGCATCAATCCATTGGATTACACAGCCATCATCTTTACCTCTCGTACTGCTATCCTGCACTTCTTCACACTGATGAAAGAGATGCGCATCACGATGCCAGACACGATGAAGTATTACTGCAGCTCAGAGATGTCCGCGCCATACTTACAGAAGTTTGTCAACTACCGCAAGCGCAAGGTCTTCTTCTCACCGACAGGACGTACCGAAGACCTTGTCAAGGTGATTGTCAAGCACAAGAGTGAGAAGTACCTCCTCCCCGTCGCAGAGGAGCACAGTGCTAAGCTCTCCGACTTGCTGACAGAGGCGGGGATAGACTATACCAAGTCGGTCATGTACCGCACCATACCTCGTGAGCTAGAGCTTGAGAAGCCACTACCTTACGATATGATCATCTTCTTCAGTCCCGTAGGGATCACCTCGCTCTTTGAGAATGTCCCTGACTTCAAGCAGGAGGATATGATCATCGCTACCGTAGGTCCTAAGACCGCACAGAAAGCTGAGGAGCTAGGGCTCAGAGTAGATATCAAGTCTACGGGCAGTCGTCAGGATCCGCCGATGCCTAAGCTACTTCACAACTACCTTGCCGAGCAAGAGGGATGACTACGGAGGAAGACTCCCCTCGCTCCCACCAGAACCAACGTCTACCCAAAGGTGAGCGACTCTATCTGCGTGAGGAGATAGAGCGACTGCATAGCTGTGGGCGTTCGTTCGTCTCTTACCCCATCCGCATCGTATGGCTCGCTGAGCCTATTGTCACGCAGACGCCAGGAGAGCAGGCGCAGGTGGCTGTCATGACTTCGGTCGCTAAGCGTCGCTTCAAGCATGCGGTAGATCGCAACCGCATCAAGCGCATGACCCGCACTGCTTATCGCCTCCACAAAGCTCCGCTCTGGCAGGCTGCGACACAGCACCACTGTACGATACGCGTGGCACTACAATCTGTCGCTAAGACGATGCCGACCTATCCAGAGCTAGAGCAAGCGGTAGAGCGAGCCATAGCACGTATCGTCAAGGAGATAGAAAAAGCTAACCCAACCTCCCCCGCTACTGAACCCGCAACCGATCGTCAGGAGCAGACTGCACAAGCTGAACAAGACAACTCGCAGCAACTCTCACTAGCGGTACGCCTGCTGAGCTACCCAGTCAAGTTTTATCGTCACTTCATCTCGCCGCTACTGCCACCCAGCTGTCGCTTTACACCGACCTGCTCGCAGTACGCACTAGAGGCTCTGAGGGTGCATGGAGCTCTGAAGGGAAGCTGGCTAACTATCTGGAGACTCTTACGGTGTAACCCCTTCAATCGACATGTGGGTTACGACCCCGTGCCACCACGACAATGAGCCAGGAGATCAGAGCAGCAGAGCAAGGCACAGGCCGTCTCAAACTTCTAGACTGCCACACGCACAGCCCCGAGACTGGCTGCCAAGCAATTCGCTCGCTCACCTACACAGAGTGGAGACTGTTGCAAAAGTCAACAGTCTCACAATCTTGCTTGCAAGATTGTCCTGACTTTGCAGAAAGGATGAAGCGCAAGGCGCTGAGGGTGAGGTCTGAAGGGAGCATACCTCCGTATGTGACCGAAGCCGAGTCCCGAAAGCAACACAGCGATTCGCCTTTATGCAACAGTCTCGAGTGGAGCGGTGGTGTCGCAATCGAGGAGGGCCAGCTCTACTCGATAGGCTTTCACCCCTGGTCACTGCCTCCAGAGGGGAGCTTGACAGCACTCATTGATCAGATGCAGAGTCGCCTAGCGTCTACTCCTCAGATCGTCGCCATTGGCGAGTGTGGCATCGACAAGGTGCGGAGCAATGCGACACGCTCGGAGCAACTCGTCTGGCTAGAGGCGCAGATGCGCTTAGCCTGTCAGCTAGATCGCCCTATCCTCCTACACACGGTACGTGCGTGGGCTGAGATGATTGAGATGCGTAGTCAGATGGCGCAAGAGTTTGCGCAGCTCCCCCCGATGGTGCTACACGGCTTTCGCGCTAGGGGAGCGGTGGCGCAGATGATGCTGAGCAAGGGCTTTGCGCTCTCCTTCGGCCGTCGCTACGATGCTGAGGCTTTGCACTTAGCCTATGAGGCGAAGGCTCTCCTCGTCGAGACCGATGAGATTCCCGACGAGCTTACGCATCGAAAGGCTATAGAGGCGACCTACACTCACCTCGCCGAGGAACTAGCGACCACGCCAGAGGCTTTGGTAAGCCAAGTGGCGGCGACTCCATTCTGGCAGCAGATCGAAGGTTAAGCCCTTCGAGATACTAAGCTCTTTGCGCTAAAAGCACTATCTTAGTTCCCAGATTAGCCCTAATAGACGGAATGCAATGACAGATATGAACCCGCTAGCATGCTCTCCAGAGTATCAGAGGCTTCGAGAGCAGTACGAGACGCTCGTCGCGGACTACACGGCACTCGTCTCCCAGTATCAGGAGATGACGGATCACGAGGCGCCTCACCTATCTGCGCTCTACATGCACTACTTCGGCAAGTTGCTGTACACACAGCTGCGTCTAGGGCTCTCCTTAGCAACGCTTCGCTTGAGACGTTCGCTCCTGCAGGCTTACATCAATCGAGACGAAGCGCCCGACCTTGCCGAGATAGACAAGCAGATGGCGCAGCAGCGGCTAGAGTTTCATCAGCTCCTAGAGCGAAAGCTAGCTCAACTCAAAGCAGCTAAGGAGTATTGGGACAGGCCACACCTCTCTTCCCAAGAGACCAAAGAGCTCAGGGAGATCTACAAGACCCTCGTCAAGCGACTCCACCCAGACCTCAACCCACACTATACGGAGGAGGACAAGCGACTCTTTTTGATCACAGTGAAGGCTTATCAGATCGGAGACCTACCGCAGCTACGAGCTGTGCTGGCTCTACTCAACAAGGAGAAGCACACGGAGGAGATCCCCTCAGATCCTGAGACGCTCTCGGCTGAAATCGAAAAACTGCGAGAGAAGAAGAGCACCCTCGAGATTAGGATGGCCAAGCGGTCTGTGAGCTTCCCCTTTGATCAGAGAGAGTTACTATCCAGCCCCATAAAGATACTAGAGAAGCAAGCTGAGCTGCAAGCAGCCATCCAGGAGCTCGAGGCGAGCGAGAAGGAGATGCAGACGATCATCACACTGATGGAGGAATATAAGTCACATAATCTATGAGTAACGAGATCATACCAGTCAGCCCTGAGCTACTAGCGCTCATTGGCACAGAAGGTATCAACGCACTAGGACTACCCAAGCGGGAGATCTTCCTCCTAGACATCGTAGTCGCTGGGACCACCTTCTGCCCTATCGTACAGGAGCTTTACCCTACGTTACTGCCCGACACCGTGCTACGTATGGTGCGACAGCCGCAAAACGAGTACGACGAAAACGCTATCGCCATCTACTACGAGGAGCACCGCATAGGCTATGTGCCACAAGAGCTCAATCTAGTCATATCACGGCTGATGGACGCTGGCAAAGAGTTTTACGCTCGGGTCGTCCAAGTCAAAAAGATCAACGAGTGGGTGCGCATATCGGCCAAGCTCTTTATGATCGAGTGAGCTCCACACCTTCGATTGTTTTGCGAGGGGGCTCTTTGGGGGTCTGCCTTCTTTTCGGTACTTTTGTAGCGATGCAATCAGACAGCCCCGATGGATAGGCACAAGATAAATACGATAGCAGTGTATGGGAGCCACGCTACAATGCGGCTCACGGACGATGTGACGGCACTACTGACGGCACTCGCAGAACATGGCGTAGACCTTTATATAGAGGCTCCGCTCTGGGAGGCTCTGCAACAGGCGGGCATCCCTGAGGGTTATCCGCAGATGCGGCTGGGTGGAGAGACGCCCTATGGCGACATAGCTCTGAGTCTCGGAGGTGATGGTACCCTCCTGCGAGCTGTGCACAAGCTGCGAGATGTGGAGCTGCCTATATGGGCGATCAACTGTGGGCACCTTGGCTTTATGACCGAGATGGAGCCACGAGAGGCTCTGCATCATCTTGATGACCTATTGGCTGGGCAATACGACATAGAGACTCGTTCGCTGATCGATGTAAGTGTGGCGGGAGAGCATGTCGGCACAGCGCTTAATGACCTAGCGGTGCAGAAACGAGAGACCGGATCTATCATCAAGATACGTGTAGATCTAGACGGTGACTTGCTGGCTGAGTATGCTGCCGACGGCTTGGTCGTGAGCACGCCCTCGGGCTCGACGGCTTATGCGCTCAGCCTGGGAGGCCCTATCGTGACGCCTCAGTGCCAGACGTTGCTGCTGGTGCCGATAGCACCTCACACGCTCAACATGGCTCCGCTCATCTTCCCTGACACCAGTGTGCTGACGATGAGAGTCTCCTCGCTACATCCCACCTTCTCTATTGTGATCGATGGTAATCTGCGGGTCTACGATTGTGGTGTCGAGATCATTGCTCGCAAGAGTGACAAGCGCGCCCACCTGCTACGCCTCTCACACAAGCCTGTCTCTTATACACATCTGACGCTGCCGACGATATGCAGTGTGTAGA
>CAMCJO010000053.1 GCA_945875135.1 uncultured Porphyromonas sp. | reverse complement strand
CCCAGGGGTGGGTGCTTTAGTACGCTTCGTGTTGCACTTACTACTGGAAATTGCGTAAGCATGGCACTAATACGGTAGCTGGTGTGACTGATGCAGCAGCTATAGGTGTGGGAGATATAGAGACTGTACAGCAGGCTCGTGCTGTGTCTCCTGACCTGGTGGTTAATGATGTGGATCGTGTGCTGGTTAAGATACGTCCACAGAGTAACCCGCTGACGGCGATTGCGCTACGAGCTCAGTCTAGTACGACTAAGACTCAGGCGTTTAAGTATTATGAGCAGGACACGCTGCCTATAGAGACGTCTGTTAAGACGGCTATCTCGGCTGGGACTGAGGTAGCAGAACTGGAGTGTCGAGATAATAAGATCTTCTCTAAGTATGAGACGCTGATCTTCCCCGATGTAAAGGGATATGATGAGCTTGGTAAGGAGACTCCTCATGCGCCTCTTATGGCGTACGTTATCGAGGCTAATGGGGGTAAGGTTAAGGTGACGGCTGTGAATGGTACGGTGGATGCGGGAGGCAGTGTGAAGTTCCCTCAGGTGCCTGTGGATAGTAAGGTGATCCGCGCAGGTAGAGCGCATAATGAGACTGATATACAGACGTCTCCGTATGCTGTGTATCCCCGTCCTAAGGAGCAGAACACTCAGAAGTTTAAGGCTCAGGTTGAGGAGTCCACGGCAATGAAGATTGCTAATAAGGAGGTTAACTTCACGATGAGCGATATGGAGGAGGATGCTCTGTTTGATATGATGCGAGGTATGAGCGTGAGCTTTTACGTGGGTAGTAAGCGTCTTATCTATGATGAGAATAAGAAGGAGGTCTACACGACTGGAGGTATTTGGCCACAGGCTGGTAAGGATGTGATCGTGGGTAGTGCTACGAGTGATAAGATTACGGCCGAGGACTTTGTGAATCTGTTTAAGGAGGCGTTTGTTGGGTCTAATGGATCGAAGCGTAAGACGATGTTTTGCGGTAGCGAGTTTATGAGTGACCTGTCTCTCTTACAGCTGGGTAATGAGGTTAATGTGACTCCGTCTACGAGGTTTGACCTGACGTTTCAGACTATGTCGACGAACTTTGGATCGTTTGATGTGATCTATGATGAGTCGCTGGACGTGATTGGTAAGAGTAAGTGTGCCTTTGTTGTCGATGAGGACTTCCTGCGTCGTAAGGACTTTGCGGGTGTGTCTGAGAGTCAGAATCTGGACTTACGCTCTAGTGGTCAGCGTGATGTGGACGCAAAGGTACTGACGCGCTGTACGGCTCTGTATCTACAGAATCCGAATGCGCACATGCGTGTGATCCCGTTTTCGATGAAGTGATATGATGGTACGAGTAGTGTATCAAGCGCACAATCGCCTTAACTTGCCACTCTATAGGGGTGGCGAGTTATGGCGTCGTGTGACGTTCGCTGAGGACGGCTGTCGGTATAGTACGAGTGATGGTGGTGAGGTGGAGCTGCTTGATGAGATGCTGTCCGATGGGTGTCGTCTATTCTGGCGAGTGACTGAGCGATGTGCTGAGGAGTCGAGTGTTGCGTCTGAGGAAGAGGCTTCAGATGGTGGCAAGGTGGTGAAGGGGGTGAGTACGCTGAAGGGTGTGCGTGACTATCTGAATCGTGAGTGCGGTGTGGTGTATGCGCGTATGAATAATCGTCAGGAGGTGCTGCGCCTTGTGGAGGAGTATGGTTTGGAGTTTCCTGATTGGGAGGGGGGAGAGATAAAAGATTAGAGGGAGCTAGTGGCTCTAGTGGGTCTAGTGGGTCTAGTGGGTCTAGTGCCTCTAGTGGGTCTAGAGCCAATGGCTAAGAGCTAAAGGCTAAAGGCTAGCTAATATTGGTTTTTCTGTTTTTTGGTTTTGTGTTTCTGTTAGGTTCGGTTGTTTCAGAGGTGGAGACTCGTCTGAATGAGTACGATTGGGGCAGTGAGGCTACTGTAGAGGGTAGTCGTCTGCTCTATGACGGGACTCATTTGGACGAGTACATCTGGCGTGTTTTGCCTGATGCTATACGGCTGGTGCAGGGTGCGGGCGGTGAACCTAGTCGTATGGGGCCAAAGGACTTTAAGGTTGTGGATGGGGATAAGGCGGGCGATGGCTTGTGGAATATGGAGGGGGGTGATGGTCGTCCTCTAGTTATCGTGCGTAGTGTGGATATCGATAAGGGAGGTGTGGGGAGTGTTTTGGTGGAGCTGCCTGCTGATTGCTTGCGCTTTGTGGCTGTTAAGCTAGCGGGTTGGGGTAAGGAGGTTCGTGAGCTGAGCGAGCCTGATGGTGTTGCTTGGCAGA
Organism: uncultured Porphyromonas sp.; assembly: GCA_945875135.1. Classification (GTDB taxonomy): domain Bacteria; phylum Bacteroidota; class Bacteroidia; order Bacteroidales; family Porphyromonadaceae; genus Porphyromonas. The sequence continues at coordinate 7,471 of CAMCJO010000053.1, read as the reverse complement.
TGCAGTTTAATCCGTATGTGGGTGGCAGTCGTCACGAGCCTATTGTGGCTGAGGTGTATAGTCCTCGAGGTGTGCGTGCGCTGGACTGTCGTCCTAGTTATGTGTCTCAGTTGGACAAGCGTTATCCGTTGTTGGGTGGGCGGTATAATTTGTCGGGAGCGGGTTCGGGCGAGTTGTCTTATTTGGTTGTTGTGCGAGAGCCTGGTGTTGTAGGTGCGGATGGTGCGGTGCCTAATGGGTTGAATTCTTTGGGGAGTCATCGAGGCGATGATTTGCGTGTGGATATGGCTGATTGGTTGCGTCCTGCTGTGGTGTGGATGTGTGCTAGTCTGGTGAGTACGATCTTTGAGCGAGGTGCCTTGGCGGATCGGTTGGCTAGTATTGCTTGGGGGTTGGCTAGGCGTGATGTAGGAGTAAAGGAAGAATCGTGATGTCGGAGTTGAGACGTATAGGTAGCTTTAAGGATAGTAGGTTGTCGGATGGTCGTGTGGTGCTGAGCGATGCGGAGGGGGATATTCGCTTGGTGTATCGTGATGGGGAGTTGTACCTGCACGATAAGGAGCCAGTGAGAGACTATGTGGCTCGTGAGTTGCTGCCTCGTCTTGATGGTTTGGAGGGTATTGTAGAGAGTCTGCAGTCCACTCATGAGCGTGATGTGCGAGAAGTGCGAGAGGCGTTGTCTCGTCTGGAAGGTGGTGAAGGTGGTCTTAGGGAGTTGGAGCTATCGATGCCGTTGGACAGGATCGTGTTTGGTCGCTTGATGCGGTATGCGGGTCGTAGTAAAGGTCATGTGCTTGATGCTAGAGAGGTAAAGGGCTTCGAGGGAGTGACGTATGATATCACGCTGGGGGATGTGCTTAGGTCGTCTTTGTTGTGTCTTGATGTTGTTGAGGAGGAGATAGATGGTGGTATGTCTCGTCTGAGTGCTGAGCTTGTGTCGCGTGATGGCTTGGAGCGTCGTTACTTGGCATTGTCAAAATATAAGCCAGCTTTGCAGTGGGAGCGTATCAGTCCAGGTGGTAAGGATAGGAGTGGGGAGCGTGATAGCGAGTGGGCTAGGTCGTGGCGTGGTAAGCTCTATGCGGAGTATATGCCGACGCTACTGTATGATGGCACTGAGTTTAGGTGTGGTATGCGTAAGTATGATGCGCTGCTGGTGTATGTGAGTGCTAAGCTGCGTGGCGGTATGGAGATTTAGAGATTTAATGAACTAAAGAAATAGGTATATGTCATTTTATTTGGAATGGAGAAAGCGTGTCTCGGGTCTGTCTAATGGCTCTGTCGGTATAGCTGGTAGCTTGTCAGGCTTATCTGAGCTGGCTGAGGGATTGCTACTGGATAAAGACAAGGTCACTGTAGGTAACGACTTTGTCGCGCTGGCTCGTAAGCTAGAAGATGGTAGCTACACGGAGGCTAACTGGTCACAGTCTGCTGAGTGGAGTCGTATCAAGGCAGCCGTGGAGGCTGGTCGTGTGTATCGTCAGGGACGAGATGCTCAGCTTACGGCGGTGGATAAGAAGGCTAGTGATACAGCGACGCTGGCGGGTCAGCTGTCAGGCCGCTTGACGACTGCAGAGGGTAGTCTGACTACGCTGAAGAGTGAGGCTAAGCAGACTGCCAATCTGGCGAGTAGCCTACAGACGGAGGTGAATAGTCTGAAGGGGGGTAGTCTCAAGCTGGCGGACTTTGAGAAGTTTAAGTCTGAAGACTTTAAGCAGTTGACCAATCGTGTGAGTGCTAAGGCCTCAGAGCTTGCGACGCTGACGACTTTGGTCAAGAATGAGCAGTCGACGTGGACGGACGCGGGTGTGCCTAGTCCTCTGGCGGGCGAGTCCGAGTCCTCGATCAAGGCTCGTACGATGCCTTGGGGTAAGGGCGGTGATCCGAGCGTACATATAGGCGATACGTATATCGTGACTGGTACGGGCGGTGATCGTGGTAAGATGTATCGCTTCGTGCGTAATAGTAGTGGTCAGTACTACTGGGAGAAGGTGGCGGACAATGATGGTACGCTGGCACTATCTAAGGTTGCCGAGGAGCAGACAGCCCGAAAAGAGGCACTGACGAATATGCAGACGGCTCTGACGGGAGAGATGAAAACTCTCCGCAAGGATCTGAAGCAGGAGGCGACGAATAGGCAGAGTGCTATTACCTCAGCTGTGCAGGCGTCCGAGAGCAAGATGTCGAATAGTTTTTTGTCTAAGATCTCGGAGCAGGTGAAGACGCTGTACACGGTCAATACATTTCAGGAAGGTACACTGATCTCGGGTCGCATATCCTCACCCGCACATGATAGCAGTGGAGGAGCTGTGATACGACATACGGCGGTGGTGCGCAACCTGGCGGGTACAGATGTGACACAGTCTAAGGGTAGCGGTCTGCAGTGGAAGGTTAATAAGGGTCGTACGAGTGCGCCACAGGAGCGTATCGTGACAGGAGCGCAGTGTGATGTATCTGAGTCTGACTTGGTGAAGGAGGCAGGTGCGCCAGCGTATTACGATATTGAGTTATATAGAGAGTTCTAAGATATGATGTGGCAAGAGGTATTGCCGTCGCTCGTGACGGCTATCATAGGCGCCGTGAGTACCGTGTGGGCATACTGGGCGGGTCGTAAGAAGCGTCACATAGAGCATGTGAAGGATACGAGTGCGGCAATCCGTGAGCTGAATGAGACGATCAACATGCAGGCAGACCGCAATGGCGACCTGAATAAAAAGGTCATGAGCCTGCAGGAGGAGATAGTGTCGCTCAAGAACGCACTCCTGGATACGACGCTGAAGCTTAAGGAGAAGGACGCTAAGCTGGACGAGGTGCTACGCAATCAAGAGACCCTGTTGGCTCAGCTCAACTACTATCGCAAGGCAGCTCCGCATATCAAGCCCCCGAGGGGGTAGTTGGCTATTAGCTGTTAGCTTTTGGCTGTTGGCTATTAGCTAGAAAATAGACACCTGTCTATCACTCAATAGACAGCTGTCTATCACTCAAAAGACACCTGTCTATTTTTCGACCATTCACCTAGTGCCACTAGTGCCACTAGTGTCACTAGTTTTTTACTAATAATCAAATCACTAAAAACTATGGCAATCAAGTATGCAGTCCAGAAGACACAAACTGGCAAAGACAAGACCGTCTATTATCACGCACGAGCTCAGTACGACGGAGTCACCTCGATCGACGACATCGCACAGCTCGTCGAGCAGATCAGCGCGATCAGCGTCGGTGACGTACTCTCCGTCCTCAACACCCTCGGCAAGATCGTAGCCACCGAGCTAGCCAACGGGCGCATCGTAGACCTAGGCGACCTCGGACGCCTCCGCCTCTCGCTCCGTGCTAAGGGCGTAGCAACACCCGAGGAAGTACGGCACGAGACTATCCAGTCGACCCGCGCTATCTTCGTCCCTGGGCAGGCGATCCGTCACAAGCAGCAGAACCTGAGCTTCGCCTACACCAGCGCTGAGCCTCAGCCACGCAAGCCCGAGGACAAGCCTCACGATGAGCCCACCCAGCCTCAGACGCCCCCCGCAGGCGGAGGCTCCAACCAAAACGAGGAGAACATCGGGATCTAGTTTTCTAGCCTTTGGCTGTTGGCTGTTAGCTTTTGGCTCTAGACCCACTAGAAGCACTAGAGGCACTAGAAGCACTAGATCTACTAGCGAACAGCCAACAGCCAATGGCCAAAAGCCAATAGCTAACCACTAAAGTCTATGATCGAATACAAGGAACGTGTTACGTCACAGGAGCCCGTCACCGAGGCGATGAGACGAGATCTTTCCAGAGCCATTGGCGATTCTACCACGAGTCTGCAACTAGCCACGGGAGTAAAGCAAGAACTCGCCACAGCCAATAGCAAGATCGACAGCAACAGTCAATACACCATCGACCTGATCAACGAGGCGCAGACTCAGATCTGCGACCTACAGGTGCTAGGCATGTCTGACGGTGGCGTCGTAGAGGTCAAGAGACAAGCAACCCGTGTTAGGTACGACTATCCAAAAGAAGACGGTGGATACACTTGGACGGGCATACCCAAGCACAAATACGTACGAGCGCAGATCCCCCTGACGCTACGCTCCTCGCACGAAGCACTCGGCCGTGACGTCAGCTCACTGGAGATGCAACTAGCCTACTGTAAACGAGATCTAAGCAACACCAAGCAAGCACTCAACAAGCTCAAGGAAGAGACCCAGATCACACCCGTCACCAATACTAACTTACGCAAGCAAGGCTCTACCCTCTATCCCAAGTACGGCGACTGGATACTGACGAGCGATGCCGAGGATCAGTATATATCATTCAGCGGGCTATCGGCTGAGATCGGTCGCTCTATCTACATACAGACCCGCCGCAAAGCCTACCTCTACTCCAGCGGACACAGCTTCTACGGCTTGCCTGGCACCTCCACGCAGGGCAACCGATGGCTCTCCAACAACACCACCTACCGCTTCGTGCGTTGCTCGTCCGACTCGTGGCTCGTCACCTCCGGCCCATCACCCTACCCGTGGACGTAGTAGAGATTAGTGGCTAGTGGTTAGTGGCTAGTAGTTAGTTTCTAGCCCCACTAGCCCCACTAGAGCCACTAGAAGCACTAGCCCCCCACTAACCACTAACTACTAATCCCTAGATATTATTAGCATGGCAAAGGTTGAGATATTAGCACCCTATATAAAGAAGTGGGAGGGGGGCTTTGTGAATGACCCGACAGATCGTGGCGGTGCGACGAATATGGGCGTGACGCTGTCGACCTATACGCAGTACTGCAAGCGTAAGGGCTATCCACGCCCGACTGTGGATAGGCTACGGCGACTGACGGACGCTGAGTGGCTGGACATACTCAAGAGCATGTACTGGGATCGCTGGCAGGCTGATCGCATAGAGTATCAGTGTGTGGCTAACATCCTTGTGGACTGGGTGTGGGGTAGTGGCGCGTATGGCATAACGATCCCTCAGCGGCTGCTCGGTGTGCGGTGCGATGGTGTGGTGGGTGATGTGACGCTTGGCGCGCTGAATAGTCGTGGTAGTGCATTCTTCGAGCGTCTGTATGCAGCTCGTGTGCAGTACCTACACGATATAACTAATAGTAGCGTGCGACGCTATGAGGCTCGGCTGGGTCGCAAGGCTACGGAGCGCGAGCTACTACGCTACACGAACAAACGCTTCTTAAAGGGCTGGCTGAATAGGCTAGAGGATATAAGACGGCTGGGTTGTGGTTAGCTGTTAGCTGTTGGCTGTTGGCGATTGGCTAATGGCTAAGAGCTAAAGGCTAATAGCTAATGGTTAGGAGGAGTCTTTTATATCACGCAAAGACTCGGCTTAGCTCTTCTGCAAAGCTCTCGACGGCTTCTTTGATGCGCTCCTCGGTGTGCTCGGAAGGGTGTCGCTTACCACAGACGTATTGCGATAGCTGCGCTTTGTTGATGCCTGTGAGTTGCGACAGTCCTGACAGCGTTAAGTACCCCTTGTAGCTCTGCAAGAATGCGGTGACGTCCATAACAAAGCGAAAGGAGTAGGCGATGTCCTCTCCCGTGCGCTCCTTGTGGTCTCGTCTAGAGGCTTCATAGACGGCTAAGAAGTCATCCTTAGCCTCGTCGATGGTCTTGCCGTCCCCGATGACGCTATAGGCTAAGTCCTCCTTGACGTAAATGGAGTAGAGTCCCTGCATATTGCTCTCGATGTGTGCTATAATCTCTTTCATCGTCTTATTGATTTTGGTTTGTACTAGAGCCCAGCCTCTCGTAGGATTTTCTTTAGCGTACCTACCGCCACTTCTTCTTTTTCGTGGTGACTGGTGTAAAACATTCGTCCCGTGTGTGGGCTATACCACTGTGGGTGCTTTGCCATCGATAGCCCCGTAGGGTAGCACCCCGCCTTCCTGAGCTTGCGATGTAGCTCGCTATACTTCATACCTTGGTCTTTGTATGTGCAAATGTAATGCTTTCTTTTTGAATAGCAAGCAGGACTAGTTATCTATTTCACCGAAGATGTAGTCTAAAACCTTACGGTTCGCTTCGTCAGCTTTGTATGGATTGCGCTTGACGTAGATAGCCGTCACGCCCGTGGGTGTGCGTCCTTGCGCCATATCGATGACGGGGTCGGGCACGTCTAGCTCGGCAGCGATCGTAGCCCACGTGTGTCTGGCGTAGTAGGTGGTCAGGTGTGGCAGTATACAGCGTAGCCCTTTGTTGAGATGTCCTGGTACGGACTCTATCTGTGCATAGACTTCCCTGAGGTTGAGCAGGTACTCGCCACTACCTTTGTGTCGCTCTATGATTTCTAGTGCTTCGGGCGGTATGGCGAGCGATATGGGTACGTCTGTCTTTTGCCGTAGGGTCTCAATGCGACCGCCTCGTATATCGGACTTCTTCATGAGGATTAGGTCTCTGACGTTCATACCGCAGAGGCATAGCGAGAGGATGAATATATCCTTCGCTCTAGCATCTCTCTCACCTGTCGGTTGGTAGGTTAGCACCGCTTTTAGCTCATCCGCTGTCAAAGCCCTGTGCTGTGTGGGCTGCGTGCGTATCTTGAACCGCCTGAATGGGTACTGGTCGATAGACATCAGCTCCATATCGATGGCGTAGTTGATGACTGTGCGAATATTGCGCAGGTAGACGGCTAGACCATTGAGTGACATACCTTCGGAGAGGCAATAACTCTCAAACGCTCTGAGCCAGCGGACGGTGACTTCGCTGAGCAATACGCTGCGATCGAAGTCCTCGACTTTCGTCCGTGCCGTATCGATGCTCTCTATATACTTAAACCCTGAGATGGCCTTGCGCTCTTCGATGAACCGCTCCATAACGCCTACAAGGGTGGGGGCTTCGTTTTGCTCTAGCTCTGCTGTCGGGTCTACATCTCCTGACAATACACTGTCCACATAGCTCTTGAGGTCGCTAGGCTTGGCGAACGCCTGCATATCTCCACTGTCCGTGAGCATATCCAGTAGTGCCTGCGCTCTCTGACGATAGCCCTCGATGAGGTTGTTGAGCATACGCCTATTGCGTGTCGTCACGACAACACCATCGACAAAGTACTCCTCCCGTATAGATATGGGCAGCGTGTAGTATAGTGCGGAGCCACGGTATCGGTAGCGTAACTTAATGGGATAAGTTCCGTCTTGCTTGGCTCTGCGCTTATCCATAACTACTGATACTTGCATAATGCTTGGTATTGCGAGTGAGTTTTCCCTAGCGGTCTGTAGCGATGTAACGCTAGGTTTTGCGGGAGAGTTCTTCCCAGCGGTCTGTAGTTTGCGTTGCAACATTTGCAACGATTCTGTCCTCTTGTGTCCTTTCGATGCCTCATTTAGGGGCGTTTGTTGCAAATTCGTTGCAAATAGTAGGCTTGACTTTTTCATACGACGATATATAGCGAGTTAGTTATTCTTTCTAATCCGCTATATATCAGCCTATTCCGCTATGGTGGTCCCACTTGGGCTTGAACCAAGGACTCCCTGATTATGAGTCAGGTGCTC
>CAMCJO010000052.1 GCA_945875135.1 uncultured Porphyromonas sp. | reverse complement strand
CTCCAGTTTCCTACCTATGAAACTCCAGTTTCCTACCTATGAAACTCTAGTTTCCTACCTATGAAACTCTAGTTTCCTTCGTATGAAACTCTAGTTTCCTTCGTATGAAACTCCAGTTTCTTGTCAGGGCTGACACATTATATACAATGCATTCATCTACCTCTTCTACTCCTCGCTTGTTGCTCATGTGTACCTCCTGATAGAGCGATTATAATGTGTCAGCCCTGTTGCCCCTCCCTCTCAATTGGAATTGGGCTCGAATTATCGGTCGTCTGTACTCCTAGTCTGCACGTGATTCCCTCCATCTATTTAGCTATCCCAGAGGCTGTAAAATACCTAAAGATAGGGTTGTAGAGCGTCTGTAGGGTCTCTACCTTTGCAAAGGATTTCGGTGGGGTAACGGCTTAACTTGAGCACATGCTCGCTGAATCTAGAAGTTTATAAAGCACCAAATAAATCAATCTTAAGACAATGAGAATACCTAAGATTACATCAATCACACTAGTGCTGATCGCACTCTCCGCCCTCATACTGGGTGGCTGTAAGGAAGATCCGAATAACCCAGAGCCAAACAAAGGCACACAGTGCAAAGTGACTGTGCAGCTGGGGTTAGACAAGGAGGTCGAGCTCTCCAAGCTCATGCTTACCGTCACCGATAGTCGTACGCTCAAGAAGAGCGATACGGAGGTCGACAAGAAGAGCCGTACCGTAGAGCTAACACTTGATAAGGGAACCTATAGCTTTGCCGTATCGGGTGAGACTACAGATCACCACACGCTCGTGGGTGCTAAGGAAAACATCGTCGTCAGCGATGCTATGACTCTCTCCATACCAGTCCAGATAGGTGAGGCTCCTACGCCAGAAAAGCTTCAGCTCATCTTTGGTGACATCTTCTTCAATGGCGAGACCAACGGTCGTATGATGCACCCAGATCAGTACTTTATGATAGTCAACAATGGGGAGAAGACCGAGTACCTCGATGGTATCTGCTACGCTGTGACAGCTCATGGTAACCCAATGCCGGAGTCTCCCTGGGCTAACTATCTAGCAGACAAAGGGGAGCTACCCGTGGCTGGTATCTATCAGTTCCCTGGTAGTGGTAAGGAGTATCCGATTAAGCCTGGAGAGTTCAAGATTGTTGCTGCTACGGCTATCAATCATCATACCGAGGATAAACCAAACTCTGTAGACCTCTCAGGAGCTGACTTTGAGTTCTTCTTCCCAGATGTAGAGCTCCCTGGTAGAGATGGTAAGACAGTCAAGATTACAGATACAGACAATCCTGATGTACCCAATATGAATATCATCGTAGACTGCTTCTCTAGTACGGGTATCGCACATCCTAGAGGCTTTTGGCCACCACTCCTCTTTAAGGTGGAGGGCGATCTAAGAGCATTCCTTAAGGATCATGCCATGCAGGTAACTAATAAGAAGGGCGAAACGGAGAACTACTACACCATCCCTGTAGACCTTATCCTAGATGGTGTGGAGACGGGTTGCGAAGGACAGTTCAAGACGCGTGCGCTACCGATTACAGTAGACAAGGGAAACTTCTTTGTGACGGGCTGTCACCGTCAGGAATTAGCACATCGCAAGACAGAGATGCGCAATGGTCGCACCTATTGGATCGACACCAACGACTCGACCAACGACTACAAGCGTGTACAAGGGCAAAACGCTTATCCTAAGAAGTAGGGGGCTCCTTAAGTCCACCATATTGTAATTATCTACCGTAGGGGGGCGTGCATAGATACGTCCCCCTACCTTACCTCATTGACCGCTCACACACACTATGGCTATCCTACACAGACATACGCTACTGACGCTTATCACGCTTTGGCTCTTGCTCCTACCTGAGCTTGTCTTTGCCATGTCGTACACGACTCCTCCGCCATCAATCGGCATCACAGGTCGTGTACGCAATGCTAAGGACCACGCTCCTATCGGGTGGGCTACAGTAGGGATTAGCGAGATCAATCAGGGTGTAGTCTGTGATGCTGATGGCCGCTTTACCCTGCCTCTTCGACAGAGCGGTACCTACACGCTGGTGGTGCGCTGTGTCGGCTTCGCCCCATATAGTCGCACGCTCTCGGTCCAGGGGCTAGAGCAGGTTGACATCTCCCTACGTAGGCTGAGCATTGAGCTACCTGAGGTGGAGGTGCTGGGCGCCTACCGCAAGGACAAGAGCGAGGTGGTCATCGGTCAGGAGGCTATGCAAAACATACAGCCAGTCTCGATAAAAGACATCTTGCTTCTGCTCCCAGGTGCTGTGACTACGACGCCTGGCATAGGAGACTTCAAGGGGGTGACCAATCGTCAGGTAGGACAGGACGACAATAGCTCCCTCGGCACCTCAATCATGATAGATGGTGCTCCTATTACTAACGATGCCTCTCGTGTGCAGATGCAGGGGCTGACTGGTATGAGTCGCTTCTCGACCTATCTGCCAGATCGGGTAGTCACGAGGCGTAGCTCGCTCAACTCGGGGATAGATCTGCGTACGCTCTCGACCAATCACTACGACCGTGTCGAGGTAGAGCAGGGTATTAGCTCCGCCTCCGAGGGTAATCTAAGTAGTGGAGCGATCAAGCTACACCCTAAGCGTGGTGTGACGCCCTGGGAGGGGCGTGCCAAGGTAGACCCGCTCTTCAAGTTAGCTTATATAGGCAAGGGTATAGCTCTCGGCTCTACAGGTTACAACAGTCTACACATTGGTGGCGATGTGGTAGACTACCGGAGTGATCCTAGAGAGCGACTAGAACGCTATACAAGAGCTACAGCGCAGCTCTCCTATGCCTACCATAGAGACCTGGGTGATACTGGAGGTGTGCTAGACGTGACCGCTACGCTACACCAGACCGCCTCTATACAAAACAGCCGCACGGACGAGCTGGTAGAGCAGCAAGATGAGCGATACAATACAGAGTACTACCGCACGACACTGGTGGCTAATGCTCGCTGGTCGCCTCAGCTCTCGTGGCTTAGGACTTTGTCGTGGAGATCGACGGTGGACTATACCTACGACCTCCTCAGTCGTAAGTACCTCTATCTATCTGGGCGAGGTCCCGCTGTCATGCCTATCAGTAGGGAGATGGGACTACAAGAGGGTGAGTTCCTCCCCACCTCTTACTATGCTTACTACAAGATGGACAATCAGCCCTTGGCACTCCAGACTACGCTGTCGGGTGAGAGTCCTATGGCCTGGCTGGCTCCTCTGCAGCAGACATTACTATATGGTGTCGACTACTCCATTGCTAAGAACTGGGGCCGAGGTGCCGTCATAGACCCTTCCCGTCCTCCTTATCCTGGTGACAATACGTTTATATGGGTTCGCCCTAACTATGCCATCCCAGCTCTCTCGAATATAGCACTCTTCCTAGAGGATCGTCTCTACGTCTCACTAGGTCGTCACCGCATAGATGGCAATGTGGGGCTACGTGCCACGCAGATGCTCAATCTACCGCACAACTATCGTCTAGCGCACGAGATACTACTCGATCCACGCATCAAGCTCTCGTGGACCTATACAGCTCCCTCGGGCTTTGCCACGGCTGTGCGCCTAGGATATGGTGTGGCTCATAAGCTGCCCACGCTAGACTACCTATATCCAGACAACGTCTATCGATACTTCTCCGCTCTTAATGCCTACTACAGCGACCTTAAGAGAGATCACTTGATGACTTACGCGATCAAGCACGACCCCTCCAACCCTAATCTAAGGGCTATGAGCAATGAGAAGAAAGAGATCGGCATAGATCTCTCTTATCAGCGCTATACGCTCGCTGTGACGCTCTTTCAGGAGGATATGAATAGCGGGTACGCCTACGCTCCAGCCTATTATCCGATCACTTATCCTACCTACCGCCGTCCTATCGGAGGCTCCCTCCCAGCTGGTAAAAGACCTGTCAAGGAGGACTTCTATGAGGACCTTTACCAAGACTTTACCTCGCTCTCAACGGTGCAAAACTCTGAGCGAACGGTGAAGCGCGGCGTCGAGTACCGTCTGCGGACTCCTTACTTTAAGGCTATCCGCACGCAGTTTGAGCTCAATGGTGCTTACTACCACACGCTATACGCCTCTGCTATACCTGTCATGTACCGTCCGGAGATTATCGAGTTCGACGTTAAGTACCCTTACGTAGGTATCTACGGCAAGGGGGATCATCGTCACTATCACCGTGTCAATACCAATCTATGGGCTACAACGCACATCCCCGAGTGGGGGGTGATACTGACCAACTTCTTTCAGGTGATATGGTTTAGCAAGTCTTACTATGGGCGTGAGCAGAGCCCTTACCCCTATGAGCTGATGGACCTGAATGGCCGCAAGCTACCTGTCGGTGAGAAGGAGATCGCACAGATGAATGACCTCTCCTCTCCGATGCGCTACCTCAATAGATCTCTCGACGAACTCTACTATCGGGCGAATATAAAGCCTATATCTGTGCGTATGAGCTTCAAGGGTACGAAGCAGCTAGGCGAGCACATCCGGCTCTCATTCTTTATCGACAACATTATAGACATCTCTCCGAAGTATCTGCAAAAAGACAAGACGACGGCTCGTGAGTGGGTCGTACCTTACTTTGGACTAGAGACCTCCGTAAAGTTTTAACACACTATGTATCTACACGCCTTTACCCACGCCTCTCTATCTATCCGTAGCTTCGTCCTTTGCTTACTACTGCTAGGCTATGTAGCGGTCGCAAAGGCGCAGACGCCCGCTTCCCCCTTTATCATAGGGCAGGGAGAGGTCTATAGCTCTGCGCTCCAAAGATACTATGCGGAGATCACACCACGGGCTGAGGATAAGCTTGCTAAGGTACGCTACACAATCCCAACGGAGATACCGCAAGACACGACCTATGCTCTCGTGGGGCTACGGAGTAACTACCTCTCTCAGGACGGGGTCAGAGCTCCTTACGAGGGAGCCACGGAGACGGCTGGAGAGCTGGTGGCGATGGGTGTGGCAAACTTCAAGCATCGAGGTCGTCTCAGTGGCTATGTCTCTGTAGGCTTAGGCTATCAGGGAGCGATAGGCTATTCAGCCATACGACAGCCTGAGTACTACCTACCATACCTTGTCGCTGACACCTCTGGCGGTGATTATCGCTATGAGCATTATATAGCAGGCGCTCTCTATGCGCTCAGGCGAGGTGCTTCAGAGCTGGGCGCTGGGCTACACTTCACTGGGGAGATAGCCTATAAGTACGAAGACCCTCGTGTCTACAATACGACCGGTACTCTCCAAGCGACCCTAGGCTACAAGCATCACTTTAGCTCGCTAGACCTATCGGCTACGCTACATGCGCTCTATCATCGTAAGTATATGAACTTATGGCTCTGGAGATCCTCACAGCAGGACAAGTTCCCGCTAACGTACGGCTTTGGGATGGTGGATGTGCAGAATACTAAAATCTTCTTTGGCACCTCTCGTATGCACTATATGGGTGGTGTGGCAGTAGACCTATTATTAAGGAGTAGACAGCGTGAGCTCGGAGCTCCTCACTATACGCTCCTACTCTCTGACCAACTCTACAAGATGCGGACGGAAGAGTCGTCCGCTGCTGGGCTCTTCGGACTCCTTAATAATAATGTGAGACTGCTCAGTAGTGTGGGGTGGGGCAGGTGTACCTTGGCTCTAGAGAGTAACATACTACATCGTCTAGGTACCGAGTATATCTATGCGACCCATCAGCCAGACCAAGAGCATCTCACCATCACAGATCTACGCCAGATCGGTCAGCGACAGACCTATCGGCAGTCAGACTACGACGCTCAGCTCAGAGGACGCTATCAGATCCCGCTCTCCTCTAGACATCAGCTAGCTCTCTCCCTCGGCGGGGGCTATCACTATCATCAGGAGCTTTACAAGGGGAGCTCTAATCACATAGACTATAGTGTCGTGAGACCCTGGGCGGGCTGTGACTATCGATACAGCGATCGTCTCTACACGGCTCTCTCCGTGGCGTATCGTCTACCGCTCTCATCGACCTATGTCGTGGAGCGTGGCTACAAGGATCAGCTCGACTACCAGCTGGCTTACCTGCCTCTACTGAGTAAGCTCAAGTCTGGTCTAGAGCTTAGATGGCATGGTCAGCTATCCATACCACTGCCACGTAGCCAAGCGATGACCATAGGCGTGGATGCCTTCTACGCTCCTAGTCGACTAAGCACAAGACGACCTCTCTACGAGGGTAGGCCGACTACCTCCTCGGGCATATTTAGCCACCCAGAGCTGATCGGGGAGCAGGCACGCTCCTACGGAGTGCTCCTCTCCTTGACTTACCATATCTAATTCCTTTGCTTCTGCTCGTCACACCTATGAAGAGCGATTACTAATCCAATAAACCAACTATAAGCTATGCACAAGTATATACTCTACTTCGTCATACTCCTTCTACCGCTGACAAGCTTTGCTCAGCAGCGCGAAGCCATCAAGATTACGACAGACAAGAAGATAGGCGAAACCATTACCCTCAATATCATTGCCAATGGAGATATCACCATCGAGGGACTAAAGGGTATCTACGACCCAGCCGAGGATGTCTCTTATGAGATCCAGTCTCAAGAGATTACTTTCACAGGACCGATCACTGACTTCAACGCCAATGGGTGTGGCATTACAGACATAGATTTGTCTCGCGCCTTGTCGCTGGAGTGGCTCGCGATCAATGACAATAAGATACGCAAGCTGAACCTATACTACTGCGACTATCTAGCGCAGCTCCAGTGTGCTAACAATCTTATTAAGGAGTTAGACCTCACGCTAAATGAGCAGCTACAGCAGGTCTTTGTGGACAATAACTATTTCAAGCAGCTAGATCTAAGCAACTGCCCACAGCTCTCCACGCTTAATTGTAGTGGTAACATGATCTCCACGTTAGACTTTGCCAGTTCTCCCTTCCTCAACCAGCTCTTCATCTACTCCAATAGGTTTATGGCCGAAGGGATAGACAGCCTCATCGCTCATCTGCCCAATCTCACGCCAAACGCACAGCGCGGCTCCATCGTGGTCTTAAGTAAGGTGGATCCTTACGAGCAGAACACTATCCCCCAGGAGCATATCAACCAGCTACAAGCTAAGGGATGGACCGTCAAGTGTCGTACAAACAGTGACATCTACCAGCCCTATGACAACAACCTCCCAGCAGATCGCTCGGATCTGTCCTTTACGACCTTTTATCCAGAGATAGAGCTTGGCGAGCATATATCCTTCACCATACGAGTCAAGGAGGGGACGGAGCTTCTCATGCGAGGGGTCAAGGGTGAGTGGCGCAATGGAGAGCGCATCCAGTATATACTAGATAAGCCAGCCATCACAGTGCGAGGAGCTATCGAAGAGATCGTAGCTGACAGCTGTAAGATATCAACGCTCTTTCTGGATCAGCTACCCATTGCTACCCGTCTAAGCTTTGCGGGCAATCAAGTAGAGGATATGTGCTTTAGGGCTATGCCGAGACTGCGCTCTTTCATCTGTAGTCAGGGGCATCTATCAGAGGTGCTCGTGCAGCAGATCGTAGACGGGCTACTGATGATCCCTGAGTCTGAGAGTCCAGCTATACTAGGTATCTATGATGACTCGGTAAGACCTGAGACGAATCAAATGCGCCCCAAGCAAGTCGCTGAGGCTAAGGCTAAGAGATGGCAACCCTCCCAGTGGGATGCTTCCTCTCACACATGGATACCCTACGAGGGTAATCACAGAGCATGCGAAGCTCCACTTCAGACAGAACACTACCGATGCTATGTCGAGGGAGCTGGCGTATGGATCAGAGGAGAGGAGTTGCTCTCCAAGACACTCACCATCTACACGCTAGATGGTACACAGCTCTTACAGACTACACTCACCCACACCGATAGCTACATACCTCTATCTAAAGGTGTGTACATATTGCGGATAGGTAGTAGTAGCTGTAAGCTCATTATCTGAAGTTGGATTTTTGACTTATCATATCTAATTCCTCTTATGAATATTCTCAAGCAATTATTCTTCCTTGCCTCTCTTGGCATAGCAACTGGCGTCACAGCTCAGAGTACCGCGGAGTCCATAACTATAACTCCTACGGGACAGTATAGCGAACTCACTGGCTATATCTCAGGTGAACAACTGTGGATTGACTTAAATGGCAATAAAACTCTTGACCCTGGCGAGGCTATCCAGTCTGGTAAGAAGATGGTCAAGGCATTGCAAAACAACCATCTCCCCTTGACAATCTATGGCAAGACGATAACAGAGCTGATACTACAAAACAGTGAGACCCCAGATCAAATCGAAGCCATAGATCTGACCGCAGCGCACTCACTCATTAAGCTAAACCTGAGAGGAAACCCCATCGTTGGTGAGCTTAGTCTCCAGTCTTGTCCAAGCATTGCTGAGGTCAATCTGAGAGAGACGATGCTAGAAGTTGTCAATGCGACAGCTTGCTATTCGCTCACCCATCTATACGCCTCGGATAGTCCTAAGCTTCACAGCCTCCTCCTCTCAGATTGCAATAGACTATCGTGGCTCGAAGCTGATCGATGCGCTCTCCAGAACCCGATACTCAGGGGGGCCATATCGCTTTCCTCCATTCATCTAGATGACAATGAGCTGACGGAGCTAAATATCCCGATGGCTTGTACCAATCTCAAGGTCGTTAGTGTATCCAATAATCCGAACCTAAAGGAGCTGTCTATCCGTGCACTCGCTACCGTGACTGGGCTCTACGCCTCTCGTTGTGGGCTTACTGCTATAGATCTCTCTCGAGGTGCTCTGCTAGAGAGCGTAGATCTCTCTTGCAATGAGCTTCGCGAGCTTACCCTACATGTCAATCCGACACGCCTCAAGGAGCTTCGGATCTACCAAAACAACTTCTCGTTAGAGCGTATGAAGCAACTCGTGTCTACGCTTCCTGCAGATGATAAGTCTAGAGAGGAGAAGCGTTTCATAGCTATCAATACGCAGGGTATAACGCCCCGAGAGGCAAATGTCTGCTCTAAGAGTGTTGTCTCTCTGGCGAATAGTCTAGGATGGGATGTCTATGACTATCACGGTGGTGTAGAGCAGCTCTACGCAGGCTCTAGTGATCCAAAGATTGACCCGACCAAGGAAGGATTTATTATTACGACTCAGCAGCAACGTGGGGGAGAGCTCTCTCTTGACTTGAAGGGGAGCGATCTCTTTATAGATCTCAATGGAAATAACCTCTGTGACCCCGGTGAGAGTCTCCAGGTGGGACATAATCGCATCATTCTCTCGGAGCGAAACATCGTAACCATCTATGGATCTAACATAACAGAGGTGCGTATCCCCAATGATCAGCTGAAGGAAGTCGACCTTACTCAGGCTCCTCATATAGAGTCTCTAGACCTTAGTCATAACCTGCTGGAGTTTGTTGATCTATCTGCACAGCAACAGCTCAAAGAGCTAGACCTAAGTCACAATCATCTGCGCAGCCTCCTGTTACCATCGCGAGCCCCAATGAGCAAGCTCGCACTAGCTTTCAATCAAATCTCTTCGATAGAGCTACCCGCCTATCACGATCTGCAGGAGCTTTGGCTTAGCAACAATAGGCTTATCTCCTTTAACCCGCTAGACCTTAAGTCGCTTCAAGAGCTACATGTTGAAGTCAATAAGATAGATCTCATAGCAATGCGAGATCTAGTCTCACAACTACCTACCAAGGCGACCTCAGAGACTAAGGGTAAGCTGTACGCAGTTGATACCACTGCCCCCGATGAGGGTAATCATATCTCCAAGAGTATGGTCACCACAGCACGTTCCAAAGGATGGTCGGTCTACAATGGCCAGAC
>CAMCJO010000051.1 GCA_945875135.1 uncultured Porphyromonas sp. | reverse complement strand
TGACGATCTCGTGATTCTCGTTCTCGTGGATGTTCTTATGCTCGGTGATGTGCATGAGGTAGCCCTCGGGCGAAGCCTTACATACGCCACGACTCACACTACCCTCAGCCGTGAGCGTGCTCTCGATGTCGTAGGCGACCATACAGTAAGCACCACGACTATCAGCGGGCAGCTGAGAGAGGTAGTCACTCATTGTCTGAAAAGCCTCACGACCGTAGAAGTCGTCAGCATTGATCACTGCAAAAGGGCCATCGATCTCAGGTGCCGCCATCATCAGCGCATGATTCGTACCCCACGGCTTGGTGCGCTCGGCAGGAGCGGTAAAGCCCTCGGGCAGAGAGTCTATCTCCTGATAGACAACAGCCGTGTCGACAGCCTTCTGATACTTCTGTAGCACCTGCTCTTTGAATTGCTCAGCAAAGGCGTGACGTATGACAAAGACTACCTTGCCAAAGCCTGCTCGGATCGCATCAAAGACGGAGTAGTCCATGATACTCTCGCCCGCCGGTCCCAACTTGTCTAGCTGCTTGAGTCCGCCATAGCGACTGCCCATGCCAGCAGCCATAATGACTAGTGTAGGTTTCATTCGATCGTTACTTGTTAAGTGTGTGTAGGGGGTGTCACTCTATGAGACGAGCGTACCCCCTCTTCTGTTATTGAGGATAGTGCGTATTTGAGTCATCTAGATGCTCTAGCACCTCCTCGAGATAGCGCTGTGACTCCTCACGTGCCAGCTCTAGGTTGTGCAGCTTGTAGTTGCCACAGTCACGAGGTGCCACGCCAGGCACGGCACCCTCATAGTGAGCTACAAAGTCAAAGGCACGACGGAGCAGGTCTGCGATATCTAGCGGGTTAAGGTCTCCGACTATAATTAGGTAGTTGCCAGTCAAGCAACCCATCGGTCCCCAGTAGATGATACGACTCCCCCACTCGGGATCATTGCGCAGATAGGTCGCTACGAGATGCTCTATCGTATGCAGAGCACTCAGGTCAAGGACAGGCTCACGATTGGGAGCCTTCATACGTATGTCGAAGGTGGTCACAACCTGATCACCCACGAGGTCACGACGAGAGACATAGACACCACGCTTGAGACGCTCGTGATCTATGGTAAAGCTTGGAATATCCTTCATCACATCAGATTTCGTAAGCTACTTTTTCTCGCTATACTCGAGGACTCCAGGCTCTATCTCTAGCGGATTGTCGTAGAAGGTGGGATAGTTAAAGAGGCGAGCCGTACGCTCTCCCCACAGCGTGATCTTGTCACCCGTGATATGGAGCATACTCCCCTCTCGCAGGCCTAGGACGTCGCAGTTGGGATTGTACTTAACAAACTCACGAATACGCTGCTCGCGCGTCTCACCGCCATGTCCCTCAGGATGTGCATCGAGGTAGTGCGGATTGATCTGGAAGGAGATAAGCCCCAGTGCCTGCGTCGTATCGGGATTGCAGATAGGCATATCGTTTGTCGTCATGATCGTCGGGCAGGCGAGGTTAGAGCCAGCGCTCCAGCCCACGTAGGGGATGCCGTCCTCGAGGACACGCTCTCGGATGAGCTTCATAGCACCCATATCTTGTAGTTGCTTGAGGAGTGCCCATGTGTTCCCACCACCCACCATAATAGCCTGTGCAGAGGCGATAGCCTGTAGCGGCTTATCGTAGGTATGCAGACCCGTGACATTGACGCCAACGCCACCCAGTGCATTATTAACCTTAGCTACATACTCATCCCAGCTATAGGTGATAGCGGCATAAGGGACAAAGAGTACATCCTGAGCCACGGGACCTAGGAAGCGACCGATCTCCTCGGCAGCGTAGCCCAGATAGGGCTGCCCCTGAGATGCGGAGTTGGATATCAGTAAGAGTTTCTTCATGTCTATACCAGATTGGTTGAGATAATCTAGTCGCAAAGGTACAAAATAGAAACACACGGTTCCACGTTTTACCCCGCAGCTAGAGATTAGAGGTTAGAGATTAGAAATTAGAAGCACTAGAGACACTAGAGACACTAGCCCCCTCTAATCTCTAACCTCTAATCTCTAAATCTCACTCGGGCAGGGCGTCGATCTGCGCGAGGATCGTTTCGCCGAGGAGCTTCTTGCGACGTATATGGTCGTGCACCTCTGCGACGAAGGCGTTGTCCTCATAGTTGCCACGTACCTGCTCGAAGTCGATGCGACGGTTGTGATCGCCATCGAGGTCTATGCCGAAGCTGACCTGTGTGAGCATCTCAAACTCCTTGTGAGCATCCTTGAGCAGATACTCGTCTAGCTCTATGACGGTCTCTTGCCACTCCTGGATGATCTGTATGGCTCGCTCCACGGTCAGATCCTTGGCGGCGATGTCGTACCAACGCAAGAGCAGATCGTACGCCCAGTGCCACTCGATCTCGTAGTAGCGACTATGTATCGAGCGGATGGCGACGTTGACCTCGTTGAGCGTCTTGAGCTGCCCCTCTTTGATCTGCTTGATCAGATTGCGTACGAGGCGACGAGGAGCGATCATACCCGCTAGGTCGAGCCAGTCCGAGAGGCCCTCATTGCTGGTGGGCGGTAGGCAGGTGACTAGCTCACGCTTGCTCTTGGGAGCTTGATCCTGAATGCGCTGGATGAGGGAGTTGCCGAGGAACTTGACGATACCCATCTCGTAGTAGCGACACCCCTTGACGAGGGAGCTGTGACGGATGTGCATGTCGTGATAGATATAGGTTGCATCGGAGCTGCCGAGGTGCGTCTCCAGTGCTTTGAGCTTGTGCCACCCCTTGTACATTTTACCGACCGTATAGGGCGAGAGGAGGTTGTAGTTGATGCAGTCGAGCTTTTCGTCCGGATGACGCTTATCACGCTTAGGCCACTTCTTGGAGTCACGGATGGTCCCGACGCTACGCAGGTTGGTGCCTGGTACGAGGTAGGTCTGGTTGTCATTCTCTATAATATAGGAGAAGGGGAAGTCTGACGAGTCGATATGCGCCACATGACGCCCCATGATCAAGCTGAAAGCACCGATGCGCGAAGGCCACAAGATATAGGAGTCAGAGGTGGTCTTGCTACCACGCTCTACAACGCCCTGGTGAATGGGACCAAGCTTGTACAGGTGGTTGCTCTGGTTAGAGCCACTGCCCGCATTGAGGAAAGAGTAGTAGCCAGCGATCAGCAGACTACTCTTGTGCATCGTGACGGTAAAGGGCCCCGCAAAGACAGCACAAGCCTCACCGTTTTCGCACTGACAATTGGCAAAGAAGAGCGAGTCATGCGCACTGAAGAGGTGGGTCACCGAGCAACCCTGACCGACGAAACAGCGGGAGACGTTGGAGCCGTCAGCAACCACGCTGCCAGCAGAAAAGATAAAGTCCCGACAGATCACTCCGTAGCCAACCTTTGTGGGGCTCAGGGCCGTACTATTGACCGAGCCATTCTCTAGCACAGAGGCACCGATGATAGAGCTGTGGGGACCCACCTTGATATTGGTCATCAGACCGCAATGCCTGATCTGAGAAAACTCACCGATGGTACCACGATCCGACCGCACGGAGGCTGTATACTCCTCGACGAGCTTAGAGAGTGCTGCCTGCAGCTCCTTGTCGTGGCGATACATCGCCAGCATATAAGCGGTCTGAGCGGTCAAGATATCGCAAATAGGCACCTCACGACCACCCGTCTCGTTGAGCACCTCCACGAGGGTGCCATTGCCAAAGGCGGTCTCGCCCGTCACCTTGAGAGCGGCTATGTCGTGGATCACCACATCGTCACCGATGTCGTAATGTGAGATGCAGTCCCGCACGCCGTCGATGATGACTCGGTCGCCGATGGTACAGTTGACCAGCTTAGCGTGCGCTAAGCGGTAGGGCTCGACGTAGCTCGGCTCCTCCTCAGAGGGGCGACCACCACGATTGTCGCCTATCTCGCACTGTCCGATGAAGTGAACCTGCTGACAGCGACTAGCATCGAAGTATTTATGAACGCGCACTAGGGACCAATCTTGCGCTTGGCACCCTTGCTCCGTGAGCTGTTTGATCTCTTTTGTGTTAAGCTTTCGCATAGAGTATCTGTAGGGGGATTATTGTTAGTAGTTTGGGGAGAAAAGTGAGACGACACGCTTACAGCCGATGCGTCTCTGCGATCATCTGGCGAAGCTGTCGTATCCAGTCGTCGGGAAGCTCCTCGACAGGGCTAGGCATACGATAGTTCCAGACATGATGGGGATTGCTCGGGTCGTTGATCTGCTCACTATGCGGATCGACCGTGGCGCAGTGCTCAGGGTTCAAGGCTAGCCAGTCTTGCAGTGGCAGTATGCAGAGTCGTGAGGGACTCTCTAGGTGTCGGCGCACGATGATCTCGGCCAGCTCGGGCGTGAGCGTGGTGTCGTAGGGGATGCCGTAGTCAGCGAGGAAGTAGTCGTAGTAGCGACGAGAGCGAGCCTCGTCTTCCGCCCACCAGAGGCGTAGTGGCGCACAGTCGTGCGTCGAGGTGGTGGCGACACTATCCTCAGAGAAGTAGGGTGCTGCCTCAAACTCGATGCCGGCACTCTTAGGCATGCGCTCCACATATAGCTTGAGGATGCCTAGCTCCTCTAGGACGGGGTAGACACACTGAGGGACCATCCCCAAGTCCTCGGCACAAAGATGGATTGAAGTCAAGGACTTCAGGAAGGTTAGACACTCCAGTCCACGCTTGCGCCACAGCTCTTCATTGCCACCGTAGTAATACTCCTCGCAAACAGCTCGCATACGCTCCTGCAGATCGGGCGACAGCGTCGCAAAGGGTGCGGCACTCGCCACATCGTAGCGAGGCACATAGCCCGCATCGAGACGTTCGATCCAAAGGACCTGCGTCGTTGCAGGATTTTTGCTCGGCGCTATCCACTCCGGTCGTAGCGTCTCGGCCAGCCCTAGCTTGGCGATCTCCCGCTTCAGGTAGCGTCGTGAGGGAAGAAAGTAGCCCAGCATCCCAGAGCGCCCATCACGTGGTATGGACCACATACGGAAGAAGCCTAGCACGTGATCCACGCGCAGGTAGTCATAGAAGCGATCTAGATAGTCAAAGCGCTCTTGCCATAGCGTTTTCCAATTCCTGCGACAGGTTACGATACCCCAGTTCTGCCCATCTGGAGAGAAGTAGTCGGGAGGAGCTCCGCAAGAGAGTCGCTTGTTAAATTGAGCCGGGTAAGCAAGCGTGTCCGCTGCATGCGGATCGACCCCTACGGGCAGATCGCCTATGAGCGCCAGCCCATACTGACGAATCGTAGCTACGGCACGGCGCATCTGTCGCTGCGCCACCATATAGCAGTAAGCGTAGAAATTGCCCGTACGGACGACCAAAGGCTTGTT
This sequence comes from uncultured Porphyromonas sp., assembly GCA_945875135.1. Taxonomy (GTDB): domain Bacteria; phylum Bacteroidota; class Bacteroidia; order Bacteroidales; family Porphyromonadaceae; genus Porphyromonas. The sequence continues at coordinate 4,481 of CAMCJO010000051.1, read as the reverse complement.
TTTCCGCTCCAGCTCCTTGACCCGCTCCATCGCATCCCAGAAGTCCCACTCCTCACGATTGAGGTCGGGCAATAGGTCTAAAGCCATTCGCATGCAGACCCAGTAGTGCCAGATGGGGGAACGACTAAAAGTAGCATACTTGAGCGTCAGTCGTGCATAGCGGTTGATCATATCGGTGAAGTATGGCGAAGCGTCCACCTGCTCCGTAAAGGAGGCCCACAACCAGCGTCGCTTGAACTGCCACACCGCCGTATAGTCGAAGGTCTTTTGCGCACTCAGTCGCTCAGCCTCCACACGCAGCTCCTGCTCCAGTTGTTGATCTGCCAGCGGGGGCAACTGATCCACAGCTATGTAGATCGGGTTGAGGCCCGTAGAGGCTATCGGCCGATAGGGATAGGAGTCACGACTATCGCCATAGAGGGTGGTGTCTTCCAGCGGGAGCAACTGTATGATGCTCATCCCCATCCGCTCCGCCACTGGCGCAAACGCCTCCAGAGTGGCAAAGTCACCACAGCCCGTATCGCCGTGGCGACGCAGACTAAAGAGGGGAACGGCTATCCCAGCCTGACGGGGCATCTGACTCATATTATATATATAGTGTCACCTCTGCGGAGACTGTTGCAAAAGTCAATAGGCTCACAATCTTGCAAGCAAGATTGTCTAGACTTTGCAGAAAGGATGAAGCGCAAGGCGCTGAGGGTAAGGTCTGAAGGGAGCATACATCCGTATGTGACCGAAGCCAAATCCCGAAAGCAACACAGCGATTTGCCTTTATGCAATAGTCTCCTGCGGTATATTCGGAGAAGCCATGCAGCTCTGATCGGTAGAACTACACGGCTTCTGCAACATCGCCTCTCAGCGGTACGGGGCGACTGCTTGAGGAATATGTGCTAGTGTCGCTTACTCCTTGACACGCCCTACGTAAGAGCCGTCGCGCGTGTCTACCGTGACCACATCGTCCTGATTGATAAAGAGCGGTACGCGGATCTCAGCGCCCGTCTCGACGGTTGCCGGCTTGAGGCTATTCGTCGCTGTATCGCCCTTGATACCAGGCTCCGTATGGCTGATGCGCAGATCGACGTGCGCTGGTAGCTCGCAGGTCAGCACGGTCTCGCTCTCAGCATGTACCATCGCCTCGACCATATCGCCCTCCTTGAGGAAGCGGACACCCTCGATCAGCTCGCCATTGATAGCGATCTGGTCAAATGTCTCGGGGTGCATAAAGTGGTAGCCCATGTCATCATTGTAGAGATACTGATAGGGACGGCGCTCGATGCGCACCTCCTCTACCTTGACACCACTATTCCACGTCTTGTCGATGATGCGACCCGTAGCAACATTGCGCAGCTTCGTGCGAACGAATGCAGGACCCTTGCCCGGCTTAACATGGAGAAACTCTACGATGAAGTAGTACTGCCCATCAATGTCTAGGCACATGCCATTGCGAAAGTCAGCTGTTGTAGCCATATACTATTTGTCTATTCTGTGAAGTTACTTATCGGTGCAAAAGTAATAAATCCTCAGCTACTACACAAATAGCGAGTGCGGCACGCACCGCATGTGACGTGTCGCGATTTGTAGGGCCGCACAGCTAGTGTTGAGTCGGAGGGCGTCCGCTGTATCAAAGCGAGACGAGTTCTCCGACACCTCCGATCACTCCGACACCTCCGATCACTCTGATAGCTCCAGCCAACAGCCAACGGCCATTAGCCCAACCTTCTTCTGCTCCATACTCTCTGTCTTTTGTTTTTCAGATCAAGGTCTATTTCAGATTTCATCCCTATTCCACTGACAAAAAGGGAGAAAGGTATTTTGCAACGTCTGATTCGATTGAATAATCCAGTATTTGAATCCTAGGAACTCTTGGTCTGCCTTCAACAGCTCACAAACTATACGTTTATGTTGTTCTGAGCCATCCTCTAGAAATTGATTACAAGCCTTTTGAAATAGATTAATCCGAGAGAGAAAATACTCATAGAAGTTTTCTTCCCGCACTTGCCGAGCAGGAGTCTTCCCATTAAAGACAGAGGAGAGCAACTTGATGGTCTCATCTATACCCACAATATCTTTATCATCGGGAGCTTCAAAGAGCGCAACGTTCCTCTGGTAGTCCACTTCTTGCCTAATAAGCGTCTCTATGGGAAAGCTCAATGGATTGACTATTTGGTCATAAGCACTGGACTTCTTCTGATTGCAATACGAGCACGTTAGCAATAGATTGCTCCAATCAGTCGTTTTGTCAGGATGTTGCGTCTGACTGAGTAAGTGATCTATATGATAGTTAGTTACAACTTTCTCTTCACAGATATAGCATTTACCACGTTGGTCAGCAAAAAGCTGCCTCTGCACATCCTGTCCATTGTACTGATGCCCTGTCTCAAGAGATTTAGGCGAAGTGGAGGACTTATAGATTTGAATCATCGTCTCGAATCTCGATAAGTTTATCAGCCCACTTAATTTTCAACTCTTCGTATTCGCCAGCTATCTTGGGAGAGACACTCTCGGATACTTTGTCAAGATCCTTGACGAGCTCTTTGACTTCAAATCGCTCTGCAATGTCTAGGTCAGCTTGCTTCAAGAGTTCTCTGAGACGATTCAACTGTTGCTCTAGATAGCTCGAGCGAGTACTCACCTCAAAATATCCCTCGGCCAGAGCCTCGTAAGAGTAGTCAGACAGATTGGTCAACACCTTTTGGTGCTCCAAATCATAAACAGAGGCAGATGCAATGGAGTTGAGGACAAAAGGTGAATGTGTCGTGACTATGAATTGGATATTTGGAAACACTTTAGTCAGTAATGGCATCACTTGTCGCTGCAAAGAAAGATGCAAGTGGGTCTCCACCTCATCTATCAAGACGATCCCAGGTATATCGTAGAGCTGCATCGTGCGATCGCTTATCGAATTCATTCTTAGGATTAGGTCAGATATGATATCTATCACCGCAGCAAACCCATCCGATAGCTCGTTGAACTTAAAGCTCTTGCCTTCGGTTTCTATATGAAAGGAGTAGTCCTTGTAGTTGAAAGAGAGTTGCAGACCACTATCGCCAAAGATCTCTCCTAGTAACGCTTCGAACGAGACAAACCAATCGTTGATTCGGTCTGCATCTTCCGTCTGACGCTCATTTCGAGCAAGAGCCTCTTGGATCTTCAGATCAGAGAGATAGTTGAGAAATTGATCCGAAGCACTCTGATTGATAAGCCACTGGTCACTGAGCGTTGGCTTCGTTGCGTTAAGAGGCTCTGACATTCTAACTTCTCTACTAGCGGCATACATGGCACAGATAAAGGGCTTGTCAGAACTATGGAATACGATTTGGGTAGGATTTTCAAACTCTACACGCACTGCTCCATATAGATCATTAAGCTTCTTCTTCCAATAAGCTAAACGACTCTCTACGTCTGCTCTCTCTAGAGGGTCAGTACAACTATCTAGTTGTTTAGTATCAGTTTGAATGTACCCCTCATACTTTAAGAAATCCAAGCTCTGCCCTTTTTGCAGTAGCGCAATATGATCCCGGATTGCCTCCAGCAGAGAGGTCTTACCACTTCCATTCTTACCCGTGATCAATAGATGTGGATGCTCGTCATCAGGTATGTAAATATCTAGATCGTGTAGATGACGTACCTTGTTAATATGGATGGACTGTATATAACGTTGCATAGGATTGTAGCTGTTCTCTGACGATAGCTTGTTCTTACTCGTCTGTGTCACGAGGCGTGGCCGTGCGAGGCTCGCGAGCTAGCGTACGGCTCGTCATTGCGGAGGAGTCGATAGCACGGAGAGCGATGTCTCTGACCGTCTCCTCCGAATTGGCAACCTTGACTCCAGCCTCCTTGAGCTGACTCTCTATCTCCTTGATCTTTTGCTGCAGGAGCTCTATCTGCTGATCCTTGAGTCGCAGCTGACCCTCTGTCTCCTTCTGAGCCAGGTCAAACGCAAAGCGATGCTCCCTGTTGAGACGCTCCTCGGTCTCCTGGACAGCCTTGCTCTGCACCTCTTGCATACGACTCTCTAGGCTCTCGGCCAATTGACGTAGGCTCTGTAGCTCACCCTCAGCATCAGCCAGGGCACGCTCTCGCTCGGCAGAGGTTCGCTCGAAGGCTTGCTTGCGCTCCGTCAGCTCACGCTCCTCAGCCTCTAGACGCTCTTGGAAGGCATCCTCCTCTTTCCGACGCTGCTGATTCGTCGTATAGTCATACTCCTCCTCTTCACGCTTACGGAGCAAGGCGACGTTGGCCTGCTCCTGCTTGACAGAGTCATTGTATTGCTCACGCTCATGACGCCACGCCTCACGAGTCGCTTCGATCTCGCGCTCCAGCTTAGCACGCGTCTCCTCCAGCTCGACCTGCGCCTCTTCTTTTTGCTTCTTCTGTGCGAGGATCAGCGTAGAAAGCGAGTCCGCATTGCTCTCGATGGCATAGAGCTCCTTGATCCACTCCTCCTTGAGCTGAATGGTCTCATTAAGCGTTCTGAGCTT
>CAMCJO010000050.1 GCA_945875135.1 uncultured Porphyromonas sp. | reverse complement strand
CTGTAGGGACGCACGATCTGTGCGTCCGTTGTGTCAAAAGTTACAGCATCGTGGTATTAACGGGGACGGACGCTCTCCCACTAGACACTCTCGTGCGTCCCTACAGGATTCAGTCACGGCTAATGTCGTCAAGATCGTTCGACAACGGACGCCTCCCACTCAGACACGGAGCGATTGAGGATTTCTAGACAGGGCGATTAATAGTCGGTCCTATTCGGTAAGCGTTTCAGCCGTTTCGGTCATCTCAATGTGCGTTTCGGTAGGTAAAGGGTTGTGGAGGCATTTTTGGCTCTCTACTTTTGCCCCAGAGTTCGTTGATCTATTGCGATCGGATAGGTCCACAGGACTCGAAACAGAAACGTATAAGTCTAACGAAACAAACAGAAGAAAGTATGAAACGCAACATCATCGCTATTGTAGCAACCGCCCTCATGGGTATGACGGCTGTCTCAGCTGTCGCACAGACCACATCACTCAACTATGGAGTCAAGGCTGGTGTCAACTGCTCCAGTATGATCCTGAGTGATGACTTTAACGTCCTCAAGACAGAGGTTAAGCCTGGCGCTGACTTCGGAGGGTTTATGAGGATTAATCTGCACGAAAACTTCGCTATCCAGCCTGAGCTAGAGTTTTACTACCGTGGCACAGGTATCAAGGCTGAGGCAGGTCCTGTCTCACTAGAGAATAAGATCAACCAGTGGGGTATGCAGATTCCGGTGTACGCTTTGGGTAAGGTAGAGCTAGGCAAAGGCCTGTTTTACGGAGGTGTAGGTCCTTACGTTGGTGTAGGCTTCTCTGCTAAAACTGATGAGATCGAGTTTGCTGTATTTAAGAAGGATCCGATAGATCTGTATGAGCAGCACAACGACAAGTCAGCACTCCAGAGATGGGACGTAGGTGTCGCTTGCCAGCTAGGCTATGAGTTTGCCAATGGTATCCAGATCAATGCCGGCTACAAGTATGGCTTCATCAATCAGGTAGACGATCTCAAGTCGACAGTCAACGATGTCGCCTCTCGCTTCGGTACCTCTCTCAAGGATGACGCTTACAAGGCTAATGCTAGCGTCTTTACGGTAGGCTTGGGCTATCGCTTCTAGTGTCAAGTAAGAAATAGGGGCCCTATCTCCTTCGCCCTAAGAGGGGAGGGGGATGTAGGGTTCCGCTATTTCTTGCTACCTTAGCTCGAGCATACTGATAGTGGCAGAACCGCTACGTAGAGTAGACAAGAGGGATATGACGAGACGCATCATAACGGGCCGTCTGAGACGGCGACAAGGCAAGGGCTTCATATTGCTCAGCAATGAGCGCAAGAGCGTGCTACTGGCTACGCTGATCATCAGCTTCTTGCTGGCGTTTGTGATGCTGTCGTCATCGATCTACTACTACAGCTTGCTGGATACGGACCGAAAGATTGACCTGGGAGCGATCCTATCGCTAAATTCGCTAGCCTCGCTACTGGTCAATATGGTCTTCTTCTATCTCTTGCTCAGCATTCAGTCCTGGGCGATCAATAGATACGAGATACGTCAGTATCAGCTCTGGCTGATCTTGCTGGGACTACTCGTGGGGGTGATCTTCATCTCGCCTTACCTGTCTCGACTACAGCGCTGGTGGTTTAGAGATCTCTTTAGCTATCACGCGTATGCTGCGATGCAGTATGTCAAGGACTTGGTGATCCTCGTGGTGACCTTCCTCTTTACCATGACCATCTATCTGATGAAGCAAAATCACCTGGCAGTGGTCTGTATGCAGGAGCTGGACTTTGAGAATCTGCAGAACAGGTATACGGCACTCAAGAACCAGACGGACCCGCACTTTCTCTTTAACTGTCTCAACACGCTCAACGGGCTGATAGGTCGCGATGATGAGCGTGCTAGAGCCTATGTGCAGGAGCTGGCGACGGTCTTCCGGCACACGATGCGTGACAAGGTGGTGGTGCGTCTCTCGGAGGAGCTAGAGTTTGTCCACTCTTATCTCTACCTGATGTGTATCCGCTACTTCGACGGGCTGCGTGTGGAGTGGGATGTGGATAAGCAGTATCTAGACTACTATGTCATCCCATCGGGACTACAGATCCTGGTGGAGAATGCCATCAAGCACAATATAGCTAGTGCCCGGGTACCGCTGACTATCTACATCACTACCAGAGAAGGAGAGATCGTAGTGGACAATAAGATCCAGCTACGAGAGGAAAGCCAGTCGGGAAGCACGGGCGTAGGTCTAGACAATCTGATGGAGCAATACCGCTTGCTCTTTGGCAAGGATATAGATATTGTCTCTAAGGATGGGCACTTCACGGTCTCCCTGCCCCTGATCCGAAGCTTAGAAGAAGTCGAACCCAAAGCTAAATCACTGATATGAGAGTAATAATCGTAGAGGATGAGTACTTTACCGCCACCGGGCTGCAAGCACTCCTCACTGAGATAGATCCTGACATAGAGGTGCTGACCATACTGCAGAGTGTATCTGAGTGTGTCGAGTGGTTTGGTAGTCATCCTGAGCCTGATCTGGCTTTTATGGATATTCATCTAGCAGATGGTCCTGTCTTCTCACTCTTTGAGCGGATTGAGGTCACCTGTCCGATCATCTTCACGACAGCTTATGAGGAGTATGCGCTGAAGGCGTTTGAGGTCAACAGTATCGACTACCTCCTCAAGCCCATCAAGAAAACGGATCTTCAGAGAGCGCTAAACAAGGTCAAGCGGTTTAGTCGTAATGAGCAAAAGGTGGACAACCAAGCTCTGATGGCTAAGATGATGCAGGCGCTCAATGAGTCGCAGATGAGCTACAAGAGCCACTTCCTGATCCCGTGGAGAGACAAGCTGATACCTATATCGGTGGACAAGATCGCCTACATACGTGCAGATAGTAAGGCTTCGGTGGTAGTGACGATGGATAGGAAGGAACACTTTGTCGACCTATCATTAGAGAAGATGGCGCAGGAGCTCAATCCGAGGCTTTTCTTCCGAGCCAACAGGCAGTACATCGTGGCACATAGTGCGATACAGAGTATGTCGACCTGGTTCGGTGGCAAGCTGACGGTGAACCTTGACATAGAGACTCCGGAGAAGATCGTAGTAAGCAAAGCGAAAAATAAAGAGTTTAAGGAGTGGTACCAGGGAGCTTACGATCCCACCACTAAGTGATGTCGTAACGAATAGACATTAGCAAATCATGAGATATAGATTTAATGGGAGGAGTTTTCTTCTCCTAGGCACGGCTCTTGTCCTCTCTGTCGGGTGGAGTGCCGAGGGGCACGCCCAAGAGTCGCTGTCGCTAGAGCAGTGTAGAGACCTCGCTCTAGAGCACAATAAGCAGATACAGATGGCGCAGGCAGATGCCGTGGTCTCCGACTACTTAGTTCAGTCGGCCAAGACGAAGTATCTACCACGCGTCGACTTCGCTGGGGCTTGGATCAATCCCGGAGATAGAGCCTTGCGCCCCTTTGCGATTGACTTCAACATTCCAGGCGTGACACCGCCGGGGCTATCGATGCCACTAGACTTCATCAGTGTCGCTCCTCGGGAGATTTACACTGGTGGCTTTGTCTTACGTCAGCCGCTCTTTATGGGCGGTAAGATCGTCGAGGCTAATAAGATGGCGCGCTACACCTCCGACCTAGCACATGAGAAGGTCAAGATGAAGGAGGCCGACGTCCTAGCCACTGTCGATGAGGCATACTGGCGCGTCCTCTCTGTACAGGAGAAGGTGCGCCTCGCTCAGACCTACAAGTCGCTCCTAGACCACCTCGTGCAGGACTTGGAGAATGTCTACGCCGAGGGCATGACGACTAGAAACGAAGTCCTAAAGGTACAGGTCAAGCAAAACGAAGCGGAACTCACCCTCGTGAAGGCACAGAACGGTCTCCAGCTCTCTAAGATGCTACTCGGGCAGATCATTGACCTAGAGGCTGAGCAGATCGAGCTAGATAGTGAGATCATTAGCGAGGAGCAGCTGAGCAGTCGTCTCTTGGCACTCGAGAGCAGTAATGCTGAGCGGGCTGAGATCGTCATGCTGCGCAGCAAGCTCGCCCTCACGGAGTCGGCAAGAAAGATGGTCAAGTCGCAGTTCCTCCCCAACGTCTTTCTTACCGCTGGGTACAACTGGGTCGAGCCAAACATCTACAAGGGTAGCCAGAACAATCTCGGAGGAGACTGGATGGTAGGCATCGGTGTACAGGTGCCCATCTTCACGTGGGGAGATAGGATACACCAGGTACATATAGCCGACCAAGAGGTAGCCAAGGCGGAGCTGGAGCTGCAAGACGCTCAGGAGATGATCACCCTGCAGGTACAGCAAAACAGATTTAAGCATGCCGAGGCGCTTAAGAAGATGGAGCTGACGAAGCTCTCGAAGGAGCAGGCCGAGGAGAATCTCCGCATTACCAAAAACAACCTCCTGGAAGGGATGAACAGCGTCCGTGACATCCTTGAGGCGCAGACTATGTGGGAGAAAGCCGCCTCCGAAGATATCGACGCACGTGTAGAGGCTGCCGTGACGCTCTCTGAGCTGGAGAAGACCACCGGGGCGCTCTATCAGTATGCGACCGAGCATACACAGCACCAAGAGGAGAAATAAATAGAAGATCAGAACTAGATAGAAAGATCACATCACAATATGCATACTAAAGAACTTAAGAGCTACTTGCTCCCAACAATATTACTCCTGCTAACCTTAGGCACCACAACTGCCTGCAACAAGCAAGGAGATCAGGATCAGGAGTCCGAAGCGGACAAAGTGATCCCCGTAACCATCGCGCAGGCTAAGGAGATGACCTTTATGCCGAGCATTCGCTTCTCTGGTACAGCCGAAGCCTCCAAGAGTGCCAATCTAGGCACCGCACTACCCGGTAAGGTAGAGCGCATACGCTACAGCAAGGGGAGCTTTGTCCCCAAGGGGGCCGTCATCGTCGAGATGTCGGACGAGATGCTCCTACAGGCACAGGTCGAGAACGAAGCAATCAAGCGCGACTTCGACCGTGTCACACGTCTGAGAGAGAAGGAGAGCATCAGTCAGATGGACTACGACCATGTCAAGGCTAAGTACGACGCCTCTGTCGCTAAGGTCGCGATGCTCAAGAAGAATACCTCCATCGTGGCACCCTTTAGCGGAGTCATCACGGAGATCATGATCAACGAGGGTGAGACCTACGCTTTCACCCCCAGCCTCAGCAGTGACCTCAAGCTCGAGAGCGGGATCGTCGAGCTGCGCCAGATCAATCCGCTCAAAGCGACCATCGAGGTCAATGAGAAGGATCTGAGCTATATAGAGAAGGGACAGCAAGCCACGATCATCTTCGACGCTTATCCCGATGAGCCCGCTACGGGTAAGATCTCTTACATCTCTCCCATCCTCTCATCGATGACGCGTACCGCCTCTGTAGAGGTCAATATCCCGAACAGCAACAACCGGCTCAAGCCTGGCATGTACTGCAACGTATCTATTGCCCTGCCCGAGCGCGAGGGACTATTTGTACCCCTCAATGCTATCTATCGTCTAGCGGGTACGGCTGAGGAATTTGTCTTCAAGCTCAACGAAGATGGCACGACCGTGAGCCGCATCGCCGTGAAGCGTGGCGAGAGCAAGGACGGTTGGGTTTACGTAGACAGCAATGAGGTCAAGAGCGGTGACGCCATCATCGTAGATGGCAAGAACAAGCTCAGCGATGGCTCTAAGGTAAACGTGGTGAAGAAGTAAGCCTATGAAACTTCCCGAATTTGGTGTAAAACGACCCATTGCGGCGGCGATGATCTTCGTCGCCATACTGGTCATCGGTGTCTTCTCGCTGACGAAGCTACCGCTAGACCTGATGCCGAATATGGAGTTCCCCTCCCTGACGGTCATCACGGTCTACCCGGGAGCCTCAGCGATAGAGGTCGAGGAGCAGGTCTCCAAGCCACTGGAGGCAGTGCTCTCCTCGGCGGAGAACCTCGTCGAGATTAAGTCTATCTCTAAGGAGAACGTCTCCTTCATACAGCTCCGCTATGAGTGGGAGGAGGATATTACGGCTGCGGCAAACAATGCTCGAGACCTCCTCGAGCTGGTCAAGTCCCGTATGCCGTCGCAAGCCTACACGCCGATTATCTACAAGATTAACGCCTCCATGATGCCTGTCCTCGGTTACGCAGTCAATGCAGACGAGAACTACAACGGACTGGAGGATATCGTCGAGGATCAGATCGCCTCAGCTCTGAGGAAGGTCGATGGCGTCGGTACGGTCATCTATCTAGGACAGCCTCAGCGTGAGATACGTGTCGAGATAGATCCTACGAGGATGCAGGCCTATGGCATGTCGGTGGCGCAGCTGTCGATGATGCTCAAGGCAAACAACATCAACGTACCCTCGGGCTTTGTCACGGAGGGCGCTTACGACTTCTCCGTGCGTATGCCTGGCAAGTATGAGAGTGTCGAGGAGCTGGAGAATACAGTCATCAAGGCGGTCAATGGTAGGGTAGTACGTGTCAAAGATGTCGCTACCGTCCGAGATACTTTTAAGGAGACCGATGCCTCTGCCTTCAACCACGTGGGTAAGGGTATTGCCCTGCTCGTACAGAAGCAGTCTGGAGCCAATACGGTCGATGTGGTTAATTCGGTACGTGCTGAGATCTCCGAGATACAGAAGGATCTACCCTCAGATGTGCAGATCTTTGAGGTGATAGGATCGGATGAGCTGGTTACTTCTTCAATCAACAACCTCAGCTCGTCAATCTGGTACGCTCTAATCTTCGTGACCCTAGTGGTCTTGCTCTTCTTACGAGAGTGGAAGTCTAGTTTTATCGTATTCCTGACGATGCCTGTGTCGCTGATTTCGGCCTTTATCGTTATGAATCTGCTGGGCTACACGATTAATATCTTCTCACTCGTAGCACTCGTGATCGCTATCGGTATGGTGGTGGACAACGCCATCGTCGTACTCGAAAACATCACCCAGCACATCGAGCGAGGAGCCATGCCCAAGCAAGCGGCCATGTTTGGAGCCTCGGAGATGGGACTAGCCATTGCCGCCTCGACGCTGACCACGATTGTGGTGTTCCTCCCGCTCGTCTTCATGGGCGGTATCGTCGGTGTGATGTTTAAGCAGCTAGCCGTCCTGACGGGGACCTGTATGATTACCACCCTCTTTACCGCACTAGCACTGACACCGATGCTCTCGAGCGTCTTGCTCAAGCCCGCACCCCGCAATGGCGAAGGCAAGAAGCACGGCAAGCTCTACAACTGGAGTGAGCGTATGTTCCAGCGCATCGAGCGTGTCTACCGCAACTCCCTCGGGTGGGCAGTCTTTCACAAGGGCATCACCCTCGTGTCGGCGCTAGTGATCTTTGTCCTAGTTCTCTTCTTAGGTAAGGCGGTCGGTACTGATTACATCCCCGATATTGACGCGGGCTCTGTCTCTATCCAGTTTGAGACGGAGCAGGGTACCTCACACAGGCTCACAGAGCAAGTCGGTAATCAGATAGTCCAGCTACTGCAGGAGCAAGTGCCAGAGGTTGCCGAGGGTGGTATCGCCAGCATCACGGGACAGACCGATGATGGCGTCCTGACGACCGTCGGCTTTAAGGAGGGTAAGAACATTGGTACCATCTTCTGTCACCTCAAGCCTGTCGATGAGCGTAAGCGCAGCAGTCAGCAGATAGCAGACGATATACGTCCGCTCATTGAGGCGATCCCTGAGATTGAGAAGGTGACTGTCTCTGGTGGTAGTGCTATGGCGACTGCGCTGACTGGTAATAGAGCGCCGATAGAGTTTGTCATCTATGGCAAGGATATCGACCAGATGAACCAGGTTGCCTTTGAGATCGAGCGCAAAGCGAAGGAGTGTCCTAAGTTTACCAATGTCGAGGCGCTTGTCTCGGCTGGTAATCGTGAGGTGCACATCCTCGTGGACAAGGACAAAGCCTCTCAGATGGCTCTCAACCCAGGCGTCATCGGCATACAGGTACGTGAGAACCTCTATGGAGCTAAGGCTGGTGCCTATACCGAAGATGGTACCGACTACGACATCCGCATACAGTATGCACCAGACTATCGTAACTCGATCGGCAAGCTGCGCGAGATGCAGGTGACCAACCTCCTGGGACAGCAGGTACCGCTCATTGCCGTGGCTGATATTCAGGAGAAGGAGGGCCCCGTGCAGATCGAGCGACTCACCCAGCAGCGCTATGTCAAGGTTACAACCAACCTCAACGGCGTCTCGCTCGGTGATGGTGCTAAGATTGCGGAGCAGATCATCGATGAGCTCGAGACACCACAAGGGGTAACCGTCTCACTAGGTGGTCAGGTGGAGGATCAGGGGGATACCTTCTCTTCGCTCACACTCATCTTCATCATCGGACTGCTCCTCGTCTTTATGGTGATGGCTGCTCAGTTTGAGTCGCTGCTCGATCCCTTTATCATCCTCTTTGCGATACCCTTTACCTTCGTAGGCGTTATCTTAGCCTTCCTCATTACTGGTACCACGCTCAGTGTCGTGACCTTCATCGGTCTCATCATGCTCGTAGGTATCGTGGTGAACAATGGTATCGTCCTGGTGGACTACAGCAATATGCTCGTGCGTCGTGGCTATACGATACGAGATGCGGTGATGGAGTCTGGTCGCTCACGCTTGCGTCCTGTCTTGATGACCTCTATGACCACCATACTCGGTATGCTACCCATGGCACTCAGTAGAGGTATGGGTAAGGAGCTCTATGCACCGCTAGGCATCACCATCATCGGAGGTCTCCTGATCTCTATGCTCGTGACGCTCATCTTGGTGCCCACAGCCTATGCTGCTGTGCACCAGCGCAAGCTCAATAGAGAGCGCAGAGTAACTAGATTGAGGAAACACATTAAGAATAACTAGTATGAGATTTATCTATATCACCTGCAATGTCAGTATGCAGGAGCAGATGGAGTCGCTCCTACGGGAGCTGGAGATAAGCGTCTACCAAGTCATCCCGAAGGCACTTGCTGAGAGTAACTTCGACATCCCGCACAAGGATACCGCCGTATGGCCAGGCTTCAACACTTGCCTGCTGGTGCAGGAGGCAGACGTCACCAAGAGTGACGCCCTCCTGGAGCGTATCCGCGAGATGAATGCTCAGGCGTACAACAACAGCGAGCTCATCGCTGCATACCTCTGGTCTGTAGACGCCCACGTAGCACCAGAGCCTATCACGCCCGTGCAGGAGCAAGATCCATTAAGTGGAGCGTAAGGCTACATTTAGTATGTGATTGGAGAGGATGCGTCAGAGTCGCTTGTACTCTGGCGCATTCTTGTGTTTCACAGCTTCGGTGTCTATGTGGAGATTGTTGCAACAGTCTCCTTATGAGATCTCAACTTCGCAGATTGCTACGCGTCTCATCGGCCTACAAAAAATCAAAGCATCGTATTCGTTAGAATTACGATGCTTTGATTTTTTCTAGTAGTGCTCTCTAGCGATGCCGCCAGAGTACTTAAAGCGGAGAGAAAGGGTTGTAAACCAAACCTTCTAACTCCTTATATCGTAGCTGTTTATATTCCTCTAAGATTTAATTGTAGCCAAATTGTAGCCATAGGAGAGTATTTTGAGAATACTCATAGCTATTGCTGTGAGATTTGCTCGCTTGCATTTCTCGGGTTCAAAGGTACGAATAAGTAGAACAACCTCCAAATATCTGGGAATAAAATTACTCTAAGCGCACATTCCAGTGTCAAGTGCAACACGGTTACAAATGTAGGAAAAAAACTTCATAGGGAGTTTTATAGCCTAGTTTTTTGCAGGGCTGACGCATTATAAATGAAAAGCAGATTTCGGTGTTGAAGGGAGAATGAAGGGCCTAAAAAGTGAACTCAATATAGTCGCAAAAACTCTTCATT
>CAMCJO010000049.1 GCA_945875135.1 uncultured Porphyromonas sp. | reverse complement strand
AGTTCCAAGGGAGGAACTCTTTAGTTCCAGCGGAGGAACTTTTTAGTTCCAACGGAGGAACTTTTCGGTTCCTAGGTAGGAACTCGGCAGTTCTCAGGGAGCTATTCCTTATCCTCCACGGAGGAACGAGAAAACTCTTCGGAACTTTGAAATCTTTCTTCCGAAGTTTCATTTCATTCTTCCGAACTTTTATTTCAAACTTCGGAGGAGTTTGGGATTTCCTCGGGAGCTTTTGGGGAAATTCTTCCGAGGTTTTGGGATCTAGAGGTGAGCGGTGAGCCGTTTGGCTGGATCATCGGGCCGACTCAAACGCCAGTAGCCCCACTCGGTGCGAACCAAGCGGGGCTACTAGGTGTGTTAGATTTTTATGGTAAGACTAGAGCGAGGTGCTCAGGTCTAGCGGTGTGGCGCTATTACTCGATAGCGATGGTGCGACGAGCCTTCTGCTGCTGCTCCTTGTGGTGGCGCTCCATCGTGATGACTAGATCGTGTTATAGTTTGATGGTTTTGTTATCTACTTGGAGGATATAGTGAGCTATATCTAAGGTGGTCGGCAGTGTTAAGGTTGTACTGCCTAGAGCCTCTTCAGAAATAAGCAACTCTCCTGACAAACGAAGCAGTCTGATCTGATGCTTAGTTACATCTTGGAATGTAATCTGTAGGTAAGATGGTGAAAGCAAGGTTATGTCAAAGCCAAGAGCCTCTATAGTGGGACGTGAAAGGGAAGTAATATTCAAATCCTGTCTGATAGATAGGGGAAGAGATTGGAATACTTTGTCGTCTTCAGTGCGTAAGTATAAGGTGATGTAAATATCATCAGGCTCGTTTCTGCACAGCTTACGATGGAGTTTGACTTCATACATAAAGACTCCCGATTCTATCTCTTCTTCTTCTGACAAGAATGTTTCTATGATTTCTCCCTTGTAGATGTAATCTTGTCGTACTTGATAGCTTGTTTGTGTTTTCCTACAACTCCAATCCCCCTTCCAAGGAGTTACAGAAATGTACTCTAGGCATCCAGATTCATCAGATATGCATTCTGATAGCATTATTGATCTATTCCCATTATTACTAGATCTAGATTCATCAATAATAGGGATAACTGCTTCTCGGGAGCCATACTTATTTGTTGCTTTTACTTCTACTTCAGTATAGCCGTCTGCTCGCAGAGCATGAACTCTAAAGCTTGTATAGTTGAGATGCTCTATACGTCCTTTTCTTTCGTGACCATCTTCGTAGTCTGCGACTCTGACTTGAAATTCTTCTGCTCCTAGACTCTCAATACGAACAATGCCATCAACAAAATAGGCTGTCCTAGCAGTCTCCGTAAAGGTTACTTTTATAGATCCTGGAGCCGTTGCTACATAGTAGATTTGCTCTCCTGATATCTTTGCCCCCTGACAGATGCCCTCTAGACTGGCTCGTATCATATAGAGACCAGCAGAGTTGACATAAGCATCGTCTGTATCGAATCGAATGGCCGTAACTAAATCTTGAGACTTAGATAAACTCATCAGGTGATACTGCCCATCCTTTCCCAAGTATTCTACACGCCATGTGATGGGTGAGATGGGTAGAGATGAGGAGGTCTTATATGTGAATGTGTAGCTAGAGCCATGGCTTAGTATATCTTCGCTACTCTGTCCTTTCACCCGAATAGTAACCTCATTATTGTGATGTTGCTTCCATCCGACACCCCACATTACTTGAAGCGAGTTGGGGTCGACTTGATGCGCAGTTTGACCCTTCTTGATCCTCCATGAGAATAGTCCTGACACATTGTCGGAGAAGCTCATAAAGCTCTCTTTAGATACGACTCTTGGATTGTACAAAGGGAGAGCCTTGTCACCCATCCAATAGAACTCTCGGCTAGCTATTGCTGAGAGCTGTCCTACTTCCTTCCCATTTACTTGCTTAAAAAGAGATAGCCCGCTAGAATCTAGTATCTGCTTGTCAAGTATTGTACCCTGAACAATCCTTTTAGAGCTAGGAGGAGCTGAAGCTCCCACAGAGGATGCAAAGCCTAAGACATTTCCTATCGCCCGTAATGTGACTGTCTTTAGATCGTACTGTTGAGCTGTTATAGACTCATTAATAGAACCCTCTACAAACCAATTGAGTTTTCTATTTATTTGTATACGACCAACTGCTCCATTTGGAAATTCTGAATTCTTTTTCTCCCCTGTCGCAAATAGTACGGCATCAGGGACTATGGCATCATCAACCTTAAGACAGAATGGTGTAGCGACATAGGCTAAGTCCTCAGGCATCCCATCCGAGAAGCTGACCTCTATATTGAGCGTTCCCTCCGTTTGCTCGGAGACGGTTAGGTTGTCACCCCACATCTTGGCGGCATGCTCTAGTACCTCTTTGTACCCCATCTTCATCGGGACATCATCCTTGTAGACGAGACTTATCTGGAGAGGCTTCCCTCGTTGCATATTTCTCATAGAGAGTTGTTGCACCTTACGAGGTGAATACACCTCAGTAGGTATCGTTGCGTCAGAGCTGACAAGACTGTAGATCTGTAGCTCTGTCTGCTGGGCATATGAGAGGAGGTGGAGTGAGAGGAGTAGACACCCACACCACAGGGAGCATCGGAGAGATTTATGAGCTTTCATACGAAGACACATCTTGTTTATGCCAGCTAAGATACAAAAAATGAATTGTAGAGGTTCTTGGACTTGTGTAACAGGGCAATAGCATTAGAAGTTTGGAGCATATTGCTCTTTAGGGTGGTGCGAGCTATGGATTTGGTGTCCTACAGATTTTGGTTGCTTCAGTTCTTGGGGGGGGGTACGTTTGCAGGATAGAATCTTTCGTTGAATGCTCTAGAGGGCAGTAGCGGGTAGCCTGACTTGTCATACTTATTACCTTTGTATCGTATATAGCCTACGAGGCGACAGTGTAACGGCAGGACTTTGACCCAAAAGAGCCTGTTGGCTTTTTCAACAGTCTCCTCAGGGGCGAAAAGTAGTAGCCCCACGCAGCATAGGTGCTGGGCGGGGCTACTAGGTGTGTGTTAGATTTTTATGGTAAGACTAGAGCGAGGGGCTCAAGTCTAGCGGTGTGGCGCTACTACTCGATAGCGATGGTGCGACGAGCCTTCTGCTGCTCCTCTTCGCTGATCTTGGGGATCGAGAGGGTGAGGACGCCGTCGGCCATGCGTGCCTGGATGCGCTCCTCGTCTACATTGTCTGGCAGTATGAGGGTCTGCTCGAACTTGCTGTAGGAGAACTCGCGACGTAGGTAGCGGCTCTGCTTGTTGTCGTGCTGCTCCTCCTCGTTGTGGTGCTCCATCGTGATGACTAGGTCGTGCTCCTCGTTGATCTCGATGTTGAAGTCCTCGCGCTTCATGCCTGGAGCTGCAATCTCTACACGAAACTCCTCGGGAGTCTCTAGTACGTTGATAGCGGGTGCAGTAGCGTTGGGTCTTACCATCCAGTTGCTGTCAAAGAGGTCGCTCCATAGTGCGGGCCTCCAGTTGTTGTCTCTTCTTGATAGTGTCATAGTAGTATTGATTTTAATTGGTGTTTGTGTACTTACTCTGTGCAGGGCTTCGATCTCTCGGGTGACCTGCACTAACTATCTAGCAAAGGGTAAGCCAACGGCTGGAAGTGTGACAATTTGTCGCAAGAGGTGACTAACGAAACTATTCGGAGCGCTTAGCACCGCGGGCTAGCTGGTAGAAGACTTCGTCCATCGAGTCACAGTCAAATTGTCGCTTTAAGGCTCGTGGGGTGTCTAGAGCTTTGATTTGTCCGTCTACCATGATGGATATGCGGTCGCAGTACTCCGACTCGTCCATATAGTGTGTGGTGACGAAGACGGTGATGCCCTCGGCAGCGGCGTTGTAGATAAGCTCCCAGAAGCGTCGCCGTGCCACAGGGTCAACGCCTCCCGTAGGCTCATCGAGGAAGACTATCTTGGGACGGTGAAAGATGGCGACGGAGAAGGCTAACTTCTGCTTCCACCCAAGGGGTAGGCTGCCCACACGGAGCTTGCGCTGATCGTAGAAGTTGAGCTCCTCGAGGAGTCGCTCCATACGGCTCTGTATGATGCGTCGCGAGAGACCGTAGATGCGTCCGTAGAGGAAGATATTCTCCTCGACAGAGAGGTAGTCGTAGAGGGAGAACTTCTGACTCATGTAGCCGATGTTTCGCTTGATCAGCTCGGTCTCTTTGCGCACGTCATAGCCTGCTACCTCGGCGTAGCCGGAGGTGGGCTTGAGCAGTCCAGTGAGCATACGTATGGCGGTGCTTTTGCCAGCACCATTGGCTCCTAGGAAGCCGAAGATCTCGCCCGGCAAGACGTCGAAGGTGATTTCATCGACAGCGGTGAAGTCACCGAAGCGCTTGGTGAGCTTATTGGCCAATATACTATACTCGGTGGAGGGCATGGGCTAGGACTCTTGGGAGATGATGAGGAAGTAGTCCTCGATGGAGGGGGGGATCTTGCGGATGTCTAGTCCCCGCACACCCTGCTCTAGGAGGCGCGTGTGGATCTCTTCGGGGGTGATGAGCTGCTCGTCGAAGGTGAAGTGGTGCGCCTCGCCAAAGGCATAGCTGCTGAGCACGCCACTGAGGCTGCGCAACTTGAGAAGTAGGTCGCCCATATCCTCCGCGGTGGCAGACCAAAGAGCTCGATCCATGTTTGAGACGAGCCCGTCGGGGGTGTCTATGGAGAGGATCTGACCATCTTTCATCAGGGCTACTTGGTCGCATAGCACCGCCTCGTCCATGTAAGGGGTGCTGACGATCATCGTGATCTCGCCCTGCTGGCGTAGCTTGGAGAGCATCTGCCAGAACTCGCGGCGCGAGACGGGATCGACGCCGGTCGTCGGCTCATCGAGGAGGAGGAGCCGTGGCTTGTGTATGAGTGCGCAGGAGAGAGCTAGCTTTTGCTTCATACCGCCTGAGAGCTTGCCAGCGGGACGCTTTTCGAAGGGGAGGAGCATCTTATAGATGTCCTCGATAAGGTGGTAATTCTCCTCGACGGTCGTCTTGTAGACGGTGGCGAAGAACTCAAGATTCTCCCGTACGGTGAGGTCTTGGTAGAGGGAGAAGCGACCGGGCATATAGCCGATCTGATGACGCAGCGGGCGGTAGTCGCGCTTGACGTCGTGACCTAAGACGGTGACCGCGCCAGCGTCGGGGTTGAGGAGCGTGGCGATGATGCGTATGAGGGTTGTCTTGCCGGCTCCGTCGGGGCCGATGATCCCTAGTAGCTCGCCCTCACGGACGCTGAGGTCGATGCCCTGGAGCGCAACGGTCTTGCCAAAGCTCTTGCTTACGCCCTGACAAGATACCGCTGGTTGGATCGCCTGAGCTACAGACATAGGTCTACTGATCTAGGACGACACGTCCATACTGTCCGATGCGTAGCTTGCCATCGTTGGGAACGCGCACCTTGATCGCATAGATGAGCGAGGCGCGGGCGTCGGGCGTCTGTATGTTTTTGGGGGTAAACTCAGCTCGGTCGGAGATCCATACCACTTCGCCTGTGTAGGCTTGTGCCTCCTCCTCGCCCATATCGCTATAGACGGAGACCTCTTGCCCGAGGGTTACCTTTTGGAGTTGCTCTGCTGTGACGTAAGCACGCAGATACATCTGCTGGAGGTTGGCTAGGCGAAAGAGCGGCATGCCTTGTCCTGCTAGCTCGCCCTGATGCAGGTAAACGGTGAGCACTGTCCCCGAGATAGGTGCCTTGATGAAGCTCCGAGAGATCATCTGGTCTACCTGACTCTCTTGTACGGAGAGTGCATCGCCGCTACCACTTGTGGAGCGGTTTTGCTGTCCGATGGTAGCCCGTGCAGCGGCTATCTGCCCTTTGACAGCGGAGATCTTAGCGTCGATCTCGTCTAGCGTGCGCTGAGCCATGACGCCACGAGCTACGAGCGGGGCGTAGCGATCACGCTCTTTGTTGAGTGCCTTGAGCTGAGCCTCTAGAGGTGCTACCTGTGTCGCTGCATTGGTATGCCCCGCTGCATTGATGGTCGCTTGCTGCGTGTCAACGAGGTCTTTCTGCAGGGCGAGGAAGGTGGTGTCGATCAGTCCTACGACCTGCCCCTCCTCTAGTTGGTCACCCTCAGAGACGTCTAGACGCAGTAGCTCGCCCGAAGTGACGGCCGAGACAACGATCTCCTCCGCCTCAAAGATACCTTGAGCAGAGTAGTCGCTGCTGTGGTCTTTGCAGCCCCATGAGAGTAGGAGGGTGAGGAGGAAGAGGTAACCTATATATCGCTTAGCGTGTGTCATCTTATTTGCCAATGAGAGAAAGAAAAGGGTCGTGTCAAAGGTAAAGAAAGTTTTTAAGAGAGAGAGGAATGTCGCCACTGAGTTCCTCACGTGACCCCTGCCATGCGACCTGCCCTTTATCTAGATAGAGGATATGATTAGCGATGGTCTTGATGGAGTTCATGTCGTGCGTGTTGACCACCGTCGTGATCTGGAACTCCTCGGTGAGCTCTTTGAGGAGCTTGTCTATCGAAGCCGATGTGGAGGGGTCTAGCCCTGAGTTGGGTTCGTCGCAAAAGAGGTAGTGCGGGTTGAGCGCCACAGCACGAGCTATGGCTACGCGCTTCATCATACCGCCACTGATCTCGGAGGGGAACTTACGATGCGCACCCTCTAGTCCGACCCGATCGAGGAGTGCCATAGCGTGTGCTTTGCGCTCTCGTGGCGATAGCTTGGAAAAGAGCTGGAGCGGGAAGAGAACATTCTCCAAGACGGTCATACTATCGAAGAGTGCTGATCCCTGAAAGAGCACGCCCGTTACTTGTCTTAGTCGCTTGAGTTGCTCCTTGGACAGGAGCATCATATTGTTCCCATCGAAGAGTATCTCTCCCGACGTGGGCTGTATGAGACCTATGAGACTCTTGAGCAAGACTGTCTTGCCCGCACCACTACGCCCGATGATGCAGTTGATGCTTCCAGGCTTAAAGGTGGCATTGATGTGATCCAGTACCACCTTGTCGTCAAACGCTTTGCAGAGCTCTCTGACCTCTATGATCTTAGTCCCTTGTCCCATAGCCTTACATAAACAATAGACTGGTGAGTACGACATCGGCGAGGAGGATCAGCACGCAGCTCGAGACCACCGCATTGGTGCTGGCGCGTCCTACGCCGAGAGCACCCCCCTGGACCGTGTAGCCGAAGTAGCTAGCACCCGATGAGATGATGAAAGCGTAGACGAGTGACTTGATGATCGAGTAGAAAATGTTCTTCGCAACAAAGAAGGTCTGCAGT
The DNA here is from genome assembly GCA_945875135.1 of uncultured Porphyromonas sp. Taxonomy (GTDB): domain Bacteria; phylum Bacteroidota; class Bacteroidia; order Bacteroidales; family Porphyromonadaceae; genus Porphyromonas. The sequence goes on along the minus strand of CAMCJO010000049.1, from coordinate 2,642 downwards.
CCCATCTCAAAGTCCGACGGGGTGATCGAGGGAATAAAGTAAGTGGCTAAGTATCCACCCACCAGCCCCGTAGACATGCTGATGACGCTCAGGACTGGGATGAAAAGCATGAGCCCGAGGATCTTGGGGAGGATGAGGAAGTTGGCGGAGTTGACCCCCATAATCTCCATAGCGTCGATCTGCTCCGTCACACGCATGGTAGCTAGCTCGGAGGCGATGCTAGAGCCCACCTTGCCCGCGAGGATAAGACACATGATCGAGGAGGAGAACTCGAGAAACATGATCTCGCGGCTGGCATACCCTATGGTAAAGCGCGGGATGAGTGGCGAGTTCATATTGATCGTCAACTGGATCGTGATCACCGTGCCAATGAAAAAGCTGATGATCACGACGATCCATATCGAGTCGAGTCCGTACTTAGCTATCTCTCGGATCAGATGCTTGAAGAAGATGCCCCACTTCTTCGGCCGTCTGAAGACTTGCGCCATGAGGAGCGTGTACTCGCCCATGACACTGAGCGCATTGCTGATTGGATTAGCCATAGCTTAGCGGACTCGGATGATAGCCTTCTTCTTAAGCCGATTGAGCTGTCGCGAGTTGCTTGGGATGGAAGAGGAGCCAGAAGAGGATTCCTGTGATAAGTGCATAGCCTGCGAAGATGTACCAGACGGTCGTCCAGGCAGTCACGCCAGCCGTGGTGAAGTGCTCGACGACCCAGCCAGCGCCTAGCGAACCGATCACGACACCTAGCCCGTTCGTCATCAGGAGGAAGAGCCCCTGTGCACTGGCGCGCATCGAGGGTGAGACGGACTGATCGACAAACATGGAGCCTGAGATGTTGAAGAAGTCAAACGCCATACCGTAGACCACCATCGAGAGAATGAGTGCGATGATGCCCGGCATCCCAGGGTCGCCTAGGCCAAAGAGTCCGAAGCGTAGGAACCACGCGGCGAAGCTCATCGTCATCACCCCCTTGATGCCAAAGCGCTTTAAGAAGAATGGGATCGCGAGGATAAAGAGCGTCTCTGAGATCTGAGAGAGTGATAGTAGGATGTTAGGATACTTGACCGCAAAGCTATCGGCATACTCAGCGACCCCCTTGAAGTGGTCGAGGTACATATTGCCATAAGCATTGGTCACCTGGAGTGCTGCGCCGAGGAGTATGCAGAAGGTAAAGAAGACCGCCATCTGCCTATTCTTAAAGAGTACCAATGCATCGAGTCCTAGTATGGATAGGAGCGAGCGACGCTCCCCCTCTGCCTTCTTGACTCCGTGCGGTACTGCTGGTAGTGTCCAGGCGTAGATCGCTAGGGCGATGGCTGCAAAGGCTCCGAGGTTGAACTGCATCGGGCTGTCCATCCACTTAAATAGGTTGACCAGCCACATCGCTACGATGAAGCCGATGGTACCCCAGACACGTATCGGGGGAAAGTCCTTGACAATGTCTGCCTGCACCGTGCCGAGCGCATGGTATGCGACCGTGTTGGAGAGTGATAGGGTAGGCATAAAGAAGAGGTTGACCCCAAAGATGACCAGCCAAGTGGTTGCAAAGGACGTCCCCACCGGTAGGCAACCGACCGCTATCAGGCAGGCGCCCGTCAGTAGGTGGCAGATCGAGAGTAGTCGCTCGGCACCGATCCATCGGTCAGCGATGATACCCGTCAGTGCGGGCGTGATGATCGCTGCGAAGCCCGCCGTGGCAAAGAGTCCGCCGACCTCCTGCCCGTCGTACTGCATCACATTGCCCATGTAGCGTCCCATAGAGATGAGCCATGCCCCCCAGATGAAGAACTGGAGGAAGTTCATGACGATCAGTTTGAGCTTGATCTGTTCTTTTTCTTTAGTCATACCTTTTGCCGCTAATGTGTCTCGTCTTTGGTCTATCGTCTATTGTAAAAGCCAGTCCCGATGACTCCCAGCTTGAAGCCCTTGTCACCCCACTTGAGCTGTACGGCTGAGGGGTAGAGCAGGTTGGTGATAGCCACCGTCTGTCCAGCCGATCCAGATGTCGATGCTTTCTCTGTGGCTACGGGGATCAGGAGTAGATCTAAGTCTCTTGTCACACGATGATTGCCACTCGCATCGGTCTCCATATTCCCGCGCATGTGCGCCTCAATGAGGTGGCTGATATTGCTAAAGGTGTAGTTGCGCTCCAAGACGCTGTAACGACCAGAGACAAAGGATGTAGAGGCAACCAAGGGGTCGGTGATGCTCCGGGCAAAGAAGTTTGCCACACTATCCTGCGGTATGAGGAGTAGCTGAGGGGGGGGGTTGAAGTGCGTGTCTACGTTGGGGACATCTACCGTTATCTGTAGCTTGCCTTCATTCATGACCCATCCGAAGTCCTCTTTGTCTTTGCTCATCGCCTCATACTGATGGAGTAAGCGGCTCAGCTCCTCCTTGCTACAGGTGAGCTTGGTGATGACCCCAGCGGGTGACTTGATATAGGTCTTGCCATCAGGCGAAGGCTTGAGTAGCTCCTCGATGTAACTGTGCTTGAGACTGTTCAGTGCGTAGAGGCTCTTGTTGCTGCTAAAGATCTCCCATGCTGGCTTGTAGACGGTGGAGTCTGCGCCCTTGGAGGTCTTTTGTGTCGTCTCAAAGGTGTAGAAGATGCGGAGAGCCGTCGAGTAAACCGAGAG
>CAMCJO010000048.1 GCA_945875135.1 uncultured Porphyromonas sp. | reverse complement strand
TTGGTGTGAGCAATATCGCAGAAGCTATAGCCGTAGCAACCAGTCGCAAGTTAATCTGACTCGTCCTAATCTGAGCAGTGATATATGCAGAGACCCAGCTCACGAGACAAAAGGCTATGCTTCGCTTATGATGATACTCATAGAGCCTGATCAACCTTAACGTCTGGCTTATGGGGAAGCTAGAAATTTAGTTGTACTTTTGTCCTGCATTACGAGATGTGTCGCTACGGCTTGGTGACAGAATGACTTGTCTGGCTGGGCTGTGCACTTGTAGTTGCTCTTTGGCAAGGTTGTTGCATAGTCTCATGATAGAAATATAGAGCTAATATGAAAAAGGACAATAAGAAGGGTGGCAACCATACAGAGCCACAACATATAGATGCCTCTTCAGTGGATCAGATGAAGCAAGAGACACCAGAGCAGGCGTGCGATGCAGCCGCAGCTACTGAGACGGACACTGTAGCGCCTGAGTGTGAGGAGACGCAGAAGATTGCTGAGCTACAGGAGTCGCTAGACAAGCTCAATGATCAGCATCTCCGTATGCTGGCTGAGTACGATAACTATCGCAAGCGTACGCTACAGGAGAAGAGCGACCTGATCAAGAATGGGGGAGAGCGCGTCCTCAAGGAGCTACTCCCGATCGTGGACGACTTCGAGCTAGCGGTCAAGCATGCCCATGAGAGCAAGAGTGAGGAGGATCCGATTGTAGAGGGTCTACTCCTTATATATAATAAGCTGATCGGTTATCTAGAGAAGCAGGGTGTTGTGATGATCGAGGCGACGGGGACCCCCTTTGACGATAACCTACACGAGGCTGTGGCAATGATTCCGGCACCTACTCCAGAGCAGAAGGGGCAGGTGATCGATTGCGTCCGTACGGGCTATATGCTTCACGATAAGGTGCTACGCCACGCACATGTGGTGGTCGGCAACTAAGAGGCATGGAGCTTTGATCTGCACAAGATAGATATATGGCAACGAAGAAAGACTACTATGAGCTGCTGGGCGTCTCACGAGACGCTTCGGCAGATGAAATAAAGAAGGCTTACCGCAAGCAAGCCTTAAAGTATCACCCTGACCGCAATCCTGGAGACAAGGAGGCGGAGGAGCACTTTAAGGAGGTTGCGGAGGCTTATGATGTGCTGAGTGATCCCGACAAGAAGAGTCGCTATGACCAGTTTGGACATAGTGGGGTAGACGGAGCTGGTGGCTTCGGAGGCTTCAGCGGTGGCGGCTTTACGGTAGATGATATATTCTCCCGTTTTGGCGACATCTTCGGAGGTGGCTTTGGCGATTACTTCGGAGGCGGCGGTGCTGGCTCCGGTAGGGTGCAACGTCCTATGGGTAGCGACCTGCGCGTTACGGTGCGTCTCACGCTCGAGGAAATCAATAGCGGGGTAGACAAGAAGCTACGTGTCAAGAAGTTGATACAGTGTGATGGCTGTCATGGTCAGGGCACTACAGAGAGTGATGGCAAGCGTAGCTGCTCGACTTGTGGTGGTGCTGGTGTCGTCTATGACGTGAGGAACTCAATCTTTGGTCAGATGCGCACGCAGACCACTTGCCCCACATGTGGAGGTGCTGGCGAGGTGGTCACGAAGCCTTGCGCTAAGTGTCACGGCAAGGGGGTGACGAAAGGTGAGGAGGTTATCTCCTTCCACATTCCAGCAGGTGTCGTGGGCGGTATGCAGCTGACGCTGCAGGGCAAGGGTAATGCAGCTCCCCAAGATGGTATACCTGGTGATCTGCTCGTAGTGATCCAAGAGGAGCAGCACAAGGACTTCATACGCAATGGCAATGACCTGATCTACAACCTACTCATACCTATTCACACGGCGATACGTGGTGGACAGGTGACAGTGCCAACGATCGATGGTAGTGCACGTCTCAAGATAGAACCTGGTACGCAGCCCGGCAAGGTGCTCCGTATGCGTGGCAAGGGTCTCCCCTCGGTACAGGGTTATGGACGTGGCGACCTGATGGTCAATGTGAATGTCTTCATCCCTCAGCAGACCTCTGCAGAGGATGAAAAACTGATCGACCAATTGGCACAGTCGGAGCACTTTAATCCGACGGAAGCCGATCGTCAGGCTATAGACAAGAAGTATAGGGAGATGCTTGAGTAAGGCATCTCCTATACCTTATATATATGGGTAACAAAGACCGCTAATCGTATGGTACGAATGAACACTCTGTGGGCTAGACTCACACTACTTATAGCATCGCTCTGTATCGCTCTGAGCAGCACAGCCTCGGCGCAGGAGCCGCTCAGTACAGACTCGCTGATTGGTGCGACTGCCGATGGGTATCATCGTATCAGTATACTACTCTGCACCCCCTCGCAGGCAGATGCCTACACGATCTATGGACACGCAGCGATGCGCGTGCGTAGCTTAGAGGATCTGGAGGACGACTATGTGTACAACTACGGGGTCTTTGACTTTGACCAGCCAGGCTTCTACACGAAGTTTATCAAGGGCGAGACGGATGGTTACTTTGTCCAGCAGGAGCCGTGGGACTACTTCCTCTATCGCTACCATGCTTATGGGCAAAACATCTATGAGCTGGAGCTAGACCTCTCTCCCGAGCAGGAAGAGGCGATACGCAGTTACCTAGCATGGAACATCAAGGAGGAAAACAAATACTACCTCTACAACTTCGCCTTTGACAACTGTGCTACACGGCCATACTCTATTGTCAAGCAAACGCTCCCTAAGGGGTGGCGCATAGAGCTGCCTCAAGTGGCGAGAGAAGAGTCGCTACGCAGTCTCATCGATGCCTATGCGGACTATCATCCGTGGTACCGTCTCGGTACGCAGCTAGCCCTGGGAGCCCCTGCCGACACGACTATGACGGTCGTGGATCGGCTCTTCCTACCGATGGAGATGGATCGTCTCTTGCAGCAAGCTACACTGGTCTCTCCGACAGGAGCGAAGCCACTCGTGAGCAATCGGATCGTCTATGATACCCCGACACCAGCTCCACAGCCTGTAGCTCACTGGTGGCTGGAGCCTGTCCTATGGATGTCGCTCCTACTGGTCGTCTCGGGCGTGCTGTGCTACTTACGTCGTAGCCGCTACTGGACATTGCTCTGGATGACGGGCTACGCTTGTGCTGGCTGCATCTTGAGCTTTCTAACCTTCGTCTCGATACATCCCTGCACCGATCCTAACTACAACTTGCTGGTCTTCCATCCACTCCTCCTCTTGGCTTGGTTTGCTTTGGGTAGGGGAGGCAAAGCTCAGCGCATCGCACGGTACTTCCACTCGGCAAATGCTCTGGCAGTGGCGGTCTTCCTAATCTTGGTCGCCTGTGCCGTGCAGACCAGTTCGCTGCCCATCATCTTGCTCGCCCTCAACTCGGCACTCCTCTCGGTAGCCTATCTAACCTATTCCAAACGACTCACACAGCGCAGATGAGACCTATTCGCTATCTCCTCCTCACATTAAGCTGTCTGCTACCGCTGGCACTATCGGCACAGCGCACGAGACCTGACATATTGGTGCAGATCTATGTCAAGGGACTACGCACCGACCTGCTGGATAGTTATCGAGCAGGGTGGGGTGGCAATGGACTGAACGGAGTGATGAAGCAAGGGACGGTAGCACCCGACATTCGCTATCCATACCCGTTGCTAGACGAGGTGGCGCGACTGGCTTCGCTCTCGGCTGGTGCTATGCCGGAGATACATGGCGTGTACCAAGCTGAGCGGTACGATGCGGTGACGCAACGGTCGGAGTCTACCTTTGCTAATAGAGACTATCGGGGTATCAACAGCACGGAGCAGCTAGCTCCCGCAGGTGCCTTGCGTAGCGAACTGCTCACAGACGTACTCAGAGGCTCTTCGCAGGGCGATGCAATTGTCTATGCCATAGCGAGCCGTGCCAACGACGCCATTGCTGTGGCGGGACACGATGCCGAGGGTGCTATATGGATCGATAAGCATAGCGGCTGGTGGGCTACGACCAACTTCTACGGCGGTCTGCCCGCCTTAGCTCTTAAAGCAAACAATGAGCAGCGAACGCTGGGCGGACGCACGACACCGACCGTCTGGAAGCCTCTCACGAAAGGCGCGAAGGAGGGTAGCTTTGCGCATACCTTCGAAGGTGCTTGGCGCATGAGCGACCTCTTGACCTCTCCCTTTGCCAATGATGCGATCACAGACCTATCTAAGGAGTTCATACGCTACGCTCACAAAGCGCGTCGCACGTCGCCTACGCTCATCGTTATGGTCTTAGATCTGGAGGTGGGTGCTCGTGGGGTAGCCTATGCAGACTATTCGCCAGAGCAGCAAGATGCCTACGCTCGGCTCAATGAGCAGGTACATCAGATCACTGCGCTGCTACAAGAGTTGTATGGGGCAGACCACTATGCGCTCAATATCGTTGGAGTTCCTGTTGCGAACTTAGCTCAGCCGAAGGCTCCTTCTCGTCGCTCGGTCGTCACCTTCGACCCTGCCAAGTGTATCGCACTAGCTAATCTCTACCTCTCAGCCATCTATGGGCGCAACGACTGGGTCATGGCCTACAGCCACCAGACGCTCCACCTAAATAAGAAGGAGATAGCAGATAAGAAGGTAGATATGCAGGATATGAGCAATAATCTTGCTACTTTTGTATCCGAGATGGAAGGTGTCATCGGGGCAATCCCCGCATATCAACTACAGAGGGGGCTATCACGGCCTGCCTGGGCTAAGCCTCTGTACTCGCATAGTTATCGTAGCTATGCGGGTGATGTGCTACTTGCTCTGGCACCTTTTGCAGAGGTCGCGGGAGAGAAGCCGGGCGTTGAGCAGCAGAGACAGCGACGTGTCACGGCTCCTTTTATCCTGATGGCTCCTGGCGTAGCTTCGCAGAGGCTTACGGAGCCTATATCGTACGACGCGGTCGCCCCTTCGCTCGCATACCTACTCTGTGTCCCTCAGCCGATGAGTGCTGACGGCACGCCACTCTTTACCCTATTCAATCAGAAATAATCAACCACTTTATGGCTCTCAGTAATATCATCACAAAGCTCTTTGGTAGTAAGTCTCAGCGAGACCTCAAGGAGATAACACCCTACATTAAGAAGATCAAGGAGGTCGAACCCTCCATACAGGCTCTCAGCGATGATGCTCTGAGAGATCGCACACAGCAGCTACGCAACGAGATCAACGAGTACGTCGCCTCGGAGCGTGCCGAGATTGCTAAGCTCAAAGAGGGCATCGAAGATCTCGACATAGACGCTCGCGAGGAGGCTTGGTCTAAAATTGATAAGATAGAGAAGGACGTCTTAGAGAAGATCGAGGTCAAGCTTGACGAGATCCTCCCCACGGCCTTTGCTATTGTCAAGGAGACTGCACGACGCTTTGCCAATAATGAGACGATCGTCGTCACTGCCACGCAGATGGATAGAGATCTGTCGATAGATCACGACTTCGTGGAGATCGATGGCGACAAGGCGATCTACCACAACCACTGGGTAGCAGGAGGCAACGAGATCACTTGGGATATGGTACACTACGATGTACAGCTCATCGGTGGTGTCGTACTGCACAAGGGTAAGATAGCCGAGATGGCAACGGGTGAGGGTAAAACGCTCGTAGCTACCCTGCCTGTCTTCCTCAATGCGCTACCAGGCAATGGTGTCCATGTGGTCACGGTAAATGACTATCTGGCTAAGCGTGACTCCGAGTGGATGGGACCGATCTATATGTTCCACGGGCTGAGCGTCGACTGTATCGACAAGCACAAGCCCAATAGCGAGGGGCGCCGCAAGGCTTACAATGCAGACATTACCTTCGGTACGAACAACGAGTTCGGCTTTGACTACCTGAGAGACAATATGGCGACAGCGCCCTCAGACCTCGTGCAGCGTCCGCACAACTACGCCATTGTGGATGAGGTGGACTCGGTCCTTATCGACGATGCTCGTACGCCTCTGATCATATCTGGTCCTACGCCTCAGGGGGAGGATCAGCTCTTTGAGGAGTATCTGCCCAATGTCGAGAAGGTGGTCAACGCTCAGAAAGATTTAGTCTCTAAGCTACTCGTAGAGGCGAAGAAGAAGATCGGTAGTGAGGACAAGAAAGAGGTAGACGAGGGCTTCCTACTGCTCTTCCGTGTCTTCAAGGGACTACCTAAGTACAAGCCTCTCATCAAGTACCTCAGTGAGCCAGGCATCAAAGCCTCTATGCTCAAGACCGAGGAGATCTATATGGCGGAGAACATGCGCCAGATGCACATTGTCACCGATCCGCTCTACTTCGTCATCGACGAGAAGATGAATAGCATCACCCTCACAGATAAGGGTATCGAGATGCTTTCGAAGGGTGCAGAGGATGCCTCTTTCTTTGTCCTGCCAGACATTGCCTCTCAGCTAGCAGAGTTGGAGGGCGAGCACCTCGCTCCCTCTGAGTATGCTGCTAAGAAGGACGAGCTCATCACCAACTATGCGATCAAGAGCGAGCGTGTCCACACGGTCAATCAGCTCTTTAAGGCTTACGCCCTCTTCGAGCGTGATGACCAGTATGTGGTGATGGACAATAAGGTGATGATTGTCGACGAGCAGACCGGTCGTCTTATGGATGGTCGTCGCTACTCCGATGGTCTGCACCAAGCTATCGAGGCTAAAGAGCGCGTCAAGGTCGAGGCGGCTACGCAGACCTTTGCGACCATTACGCTGCAAAACTACTTCCGTATGTACCACAAATTGGCGGGTATGACCGGTACGGCTGAGACCGAGGCGGGAGAGTTTTGGGACATCTACAAGCTCGACGTGGTGGTCATCCCGACCAACCGTCCCGTGATCCGTGATGATCAGAATGACCGTATCTACAAGACGGCTCGCGAGAAGTACAACGCAGTTATCGAGGAGATCGAGCGACTTATAGCAGCTGGTCGTCCAGTGCTAGTAGGTACTACCTCTGTCGACATCAGTGAGCTGCTCAGTCGTATGCTTTCGTTGCGCAAGATCCCCCACCAGGTGCTCAATGCTAAGCTACACCAGAAGGAGGCCGACATCGTTGCTCAGGCTGGCCAAGCTGGCACAGTAACCATCGCAACCAATATGGCTGGTCGTGGTACCGATATCAAGCTCTCCCCAGAGGTGCGTGAGGCTGGTGGACTAGCCATCATCGGTACGGAGCGACATGAGTCGCGCCGTGTGGATAGGCAGTTGCGTGGTCGTGCTGGTCGTCAGGGAGACCCGGGTAGCTCTGTCTTCTTCATCTCGCTAGAGGATCACTTGATGCGACTCTTTGCGAGTGATCGTATTGCTTCGCTGATGGATCGTATGGGCTTTGGCGAGGGTGAAGCTCTTGAGAATAAGATGCTCAGCAACTCTGTAGAGCGTGCGCAAAAGAAGGTCGAGGAGAACAACTTCGGTATCCGTAAGCGCCTCCTAGAGTACGATGATGTGATGAACTCACAGCGTAAGGGTATCTACGAGAAGCGTCGCCACGCTTTGATGGGCGAGCGCATCGGCATGGATGTCCTCAACATGCTCTACGACGTGACCGAGGCAATTGTCAATAAGAATAAGGAGGCGGACGACTACGAGGGCTTCCGCAACGAACTCCTCTCGGTGCTAGCCGTAGAGACTGAGCTGACTCCTGAAGCCTTCAAGTCGAGCCATACGAATGAGGTGGTCGACAAGACCTTTGAGACGGTCTATCAGGCACTCAACCACAAGGGTGAGAAGATTGCTACAGTCGCTTATCCGATCCTGCACAACCTCTACGAGACGCAGGGCGACAAGTTCAAGCGTATCATCATACCGATCACGGATGGTAATAAGGTGTACAACATCCCTTGCGACCTCGCCGAGGCAGATCGCACCGAGGGCAAGAGCATCGTCAAGGAGTTTCACAAGACGATCATGCTCTACACCCTCGATGATGCCTGGAAGGAGCACCTCCGTGAGATGGACGAGCTGCGCAACTCCGTGCAAAACGCTAGCTATGAGAACAAGGACCCACTCCTCATCTACAAGCTAGAGTCTTACGACCTCTTTAGCGCTATGCTTGACGGGCTCAACCGCAAGACCGCTACGATCCTCACGCGTGGTCGCATACCGCTACCCGCTGACGATGAGACCGGCTCTAGTCTCTCCGTCCGTGAGGCACAGTCCGAGCGACACACAGATCGTAGCCAGTACCGTGAGACCAAGGACGAGATCGCTAGCCAGCAGGAGGCGCAGCGTCAAGCTGGACAAGCCGCCACACAGGCTTCACAGCCTAAGGCTCAGCCTATCGTCAAGGAGCAAAAGATCGGTCGCAACGACCCATGTCCTTGCGGTAGCGGTAAGAAGTATAAGAATTGTCACGGGCGCAACGCCTAGACATCATCATATAGGGGCAGGCTTTGGCAAAAAGCTTTGCCCCTTTTTGCTATTCCCCAAAAGTCAACTGGGTCGCAGTAGGGTAGTGTACGACGCTACCTTTGCTTTGATCCACCATACAGCGTAAGACTATGATTTATTCCATGACAGGATATGGTAGCAGTCAGCTACTCCTAGAGGGTGTCACCTACGAGGTCTCGATCCGCTCCGTCAATAGCAAGCAGCTCGACCTCTCGCTCCGACTCCCCTCCATCCTACGAGACCGAGAGATAGAGCTTCGTGGCATCTTGATCCCCGCACTCTTCAGAGGCAAGGTCGACGTGATTATTCGCACGGCCGACAATTCATTAGGCACCTCCCCACAGGTACAGATCAATGCGCCTCTCCTCCATGCTTACTACGATCAGATCCATAGTGCCATAGAGGACGAAGGCATACCGCAGCCCGAAGATCTGACACGTCTCTTGCTCAGCTACCCAGGCGTCATCGTAGAGCAAGGCGAGACGCCCCTCACCGACGAAGATATGCAGCTGCTAAGTCAAGCTATCGGGGAGGCAGTTGATCAGTTCAACGCTTTTAGAGAGCAAGAGGGCGCATCGCTCGAGCGCATCTTTGTGGAGAAGCTTGATCGCATCGAGGCCCTACTCGCAGAGGTCGATCCCTACGAGCAGAGTCGCATCACCGACCTTCGGAGTAAGCTCGAGGAGCGACTAGCCCAGCTCACCTCCATACAGTACGATGAGGCAAGGCTAGAGCAGGAGCTCATCTACTACATCGAGAAGCTAGACATCAGCGAGGAGAAGAACCGACTTGCCAACCATATCCGCTACTTCCGTGAGGTGCTAGCCCAGACTGGCGATCCCGATCCCTCTAGAGGCAAGAAGCTCGGCTTCATCGCTCAGGAGATGGGGCGGGAGATCAACACCCTAGGCTCTAAGAGCAACAACGCCGCCATGCAGCAACTCGTCGTCCAGATGAAAGACGAGCTAGAGCAGATCAAGGAGCAAGTCCTCAACGTACTATAAACCTCTAAGTGCCAAAAGCTATGTCACATCTCATCCTTATCTCTGCCCCCTCAGGCTCTGGCAAAAGCACCGTCATCCAGCAGCTCATGCAAGACGAGAGCCTGCGACTCTCCTTCAGCATATCCGCCACGAGCCGTCCGCCGCGAGGCAATGAGCAGCATGGTGTGGAGTACTACTTCTACACGCCCGAGCAGTTCAAGAAGTTGATCGCCGAGGATCGCCTCGTCGAGTATGTGGAGGTCTACCCCGGCAAGTACTACGGCACGCTCCGCAGCGAGGTCGATCGGCTAGCCGCCATGGGCCGCAACATCCTCTTTGACGTCGATGCCGTCGGGGCGATGCGCATCCAGGAGGCTTATAGAGACAAGGTGGTCAGCATCTTCCTCATGCCACCCACCTTTGCGGAGCTGCGTCGCCGGCTAGAGTCACGAGGCACCGAGAGTCCCGAGCTGGTCGAGGAACGCATGCGTCGTGCTTCGTATGAGATCAACTTTGCCGAGCAGTTTGACCACACCGTGGTCAACGACGACCTCAAGCTCTGCGTCTCGCAGGTCGCACAAATCATCCGCGACACCATCAGCCACTA
>CAMCJO010000047.1 GCA_945875135.1 uncultured Porphyromonas sp. | reverse complement strand
ACTAGAGTTTCTTACCTATGAAACTAGAGTTTCTTACCTATGAAACTGGAGTTTCTTCCGAGGGAACTGGAGTTTCTTCCGAGGGAACCATTGATCACTAAGGGAGTTTGCCTCTTTTCGCCTTCTTGTTTTGACTTTGTAGGGCGACTAAAGTGCGCTCGCTTTACCGCTTCGCTTTACTACTAAGCTCTTTTTGTCTATCTTTGTAGAGGATACAATGAGATAAAACCATTATGGCTCAATACAAACGAGTACTACTCAAGCTCAGTGGCGAGTCGCTTGCGGCTGGCTCCAAGCAAGGCATCGACACGACACGGCTCCACGACTACGCCTCGCAGATTATCGAGATCAGCGATATGGGTGTCGAGGAGGCTATCGTCGTGGGCGGTGGCAACATATTCCGAGGCATGGCAGGCTCTGTCGAAGGGTTGGATCGTGTGTCGGGCGACCGTATGGGCATGCTCGCCACGGTCATCAATGCGCTCGCCATCAGTGCGGCGATCAATGCGCAGTGCCCCTCTATACAAGGCACCCCTCGGGCGGTCGTCATGACCAGTACACCGATGGAGCCCTACGCGCGCTACTACGATGCGCTCACGGCTCGCCAACTGCTAGCGCAGGGGCATATCGTTTTCATCGCTGGCGGCACGGGCAATCCGTTCTTTACCACAGACTCTGCCTCAGCACTCCGTGGCATAGAGCTACAAGCTGACATCATGCTCAAGGGGACCCGCGTCGACGGCATCTACACAGCCGATCCTGAGCGCGACCCCTCAGCGACCAAGCTCTCTCGTCTCACCTACCAAGAGGTGTACGACCGTGGGCTCAGGATTATGGACCTGACCGCTATGACACTTTGTCAGGAGAACCACCTGCCGATCATCGTCTTTGACATGGACACGACGGGCAATCTGGCTCGTGTGATGCGTGGCGAGGAGATCGGGTCCATCGTTTCCTAATCAATAACCTAGAAACCAATCACAACGAAATATGAGTACAAGCCAATTTACCAAACCTGCTGAGCAGTCTATGCTCAAAGCTGTCGAATTTCTTCAGGACAAGCTAGACCGCATACGTGCGGGCAAGGCCAATCCTGTCCTACTAGACGACATTACCGTCGAGGCTTATGGGGCACCGATGCCTCTCAATCAGGTTGCGACAGTGACTGTACCCGATGCACGTACGCTCGCTATCACACCGTGGGACAAGAAGCTCATCAAAGATATCGAAAAGGGTATCCTCGACTCCAACCTGGGTATCACACCGACGAACAATGGCGAGATGATCCGCATCGCTATGCCGCCCCTCACCGAGGAGCGTCGTAAGGAGCTGGTCAAGCAGTGCAAAGCTGAAAGCGAGGAGGCTAAGATCAGCATCCGCAATGCGCGCCGTGACGCTATCGATGCTGCGAAGAAAGCGGTCAAAGCTGAGGACCTACCAGAGGATACGATCAAACAAACGGAGAATGACGCTCAGAAGCTCCACGACAAGTACATCGGTCGCATCGAGGAGGCTCTAGCAGCTAAGGAGAAAGAGATCATGACGATCTAATCCCCCGCCCCTCCCTATCACATTTCACCCTTATGCAAGTCACACCTACAGCCTGAGCTGGCAGGCGGTGCAGAGAGACTAGTTTCCGCATCGGCTACCCCCATTCCTCGCTCAAGCTGTGGGCTGTGGCTTTGCTCACATTTTCCCCATTTCCCCCTATCCTATGCGAGGCAGAGTCATCAAGGTCATCGGCAATAACTGTGCAGTGCACGTGCTCGAAGAGGATCGGGTCTACGCCTGCCTGATCAAAGGGCGGGTGCGCATACAGGGCATTCGCAGCACCAACCCCGTAGTGGTCGGTGACTGGGTGCACTTCACGCCTGATCCACAGCAGGAGGTCTCCTATATAGAGTCTCTCGAGCCACGACACAACTACATCATACGGCGCGCCACCAACCTCTCTAAGGAGTCGCACATCCTTGCGGCAAACATTGACCTAGCCCTCCTGATGGTCACCATCGCTCGTCCTCGCACTTCCTACACCTTCATCGACCGCTTCCTCGCCACGGCAGAGGCGTACCGCATCCCCACCGAGATCCTCATCAACAAGGTCGACGACCTCAAGCCCGACGAACAGGAGGTGATGCGCGAACTGACCGAGATCTACACCCCACTAGGCTATCCCTGCCACCCCATATCGGCACTGCAACATCAAGGCAGCGACGCACTTCTATCGCTTCTCGATGGCAAGTGTACGCTCATCGCGGGGCACTCTGGAACGGGCAAGTCGACCCTACTCAACAGTTTGATCCCCGACCTAGACCTAGCCACGCAGGCTATCTCTTCGCTCTATGAGACGGGGCAGCACACGACTACTTACTCGGAGATGTATCAGCTACCAGCTCCGCACTCGGGCTGGATCATCGACACGCCCGGGATCAAAGCTTTTGGCACGCTAGAGATGAGCGAAGAGGACACAAGCCACTTCTTTCGTGAGTTCTTCGCCTATTCGAGCGACTGTCGCTTTGCCAATTGCACACACCTCCACGAGCCAGGCTGCGCTGTTCTCAAGGCGCTTGAAGAGGGACGCATCGCCCCCTCGCGCTACAAGAGCTATCTGAGCATCCTCCAGGACGAGCACAGTGGTCCCTACCGACCCGAGCAGTAAGCCCACAACGCATACACACATTAACCAAACGATTATGACAAAACCATCTAGAAAGAAAAACACACCCAAGAAGAACCCTACCAAACGCTCCGGTGCGAAGCGGCTTAACCTCGACGAACTAACACGAGCCGTCGTCAAGCTCTTTGCCACAAACCCAACCCACACGTGGAACTACAAGCAGGTCTCCAAGCAGCTCGGCATCACGGAGCAACCGATGCGCCAGTCCATCAGCCGCATCCTCGAGGTGCTGGAGCTAGACGACACGCTCACACGGGTCAAGCCAGGCACCTATCGCTATAATCTCTCGGGAGCTCTGCTCTTCGGCACCTTCGAGCGTCGCTCCAACGGGCGCAACGCATTCATCTCTGACGAGGATGGCAAGAGCATCTTCATCGCCGAGCGTAACTCTATGCATGCGCTCAACGGCGACCGGGTACAGGCGCGTCTCTTTGCTAAGCGTCAGGGCGGTGACCTAGAGGGCGAGGTGATCAACATCATCGAGCGGTCAAAGCATACCTTCGTAGGGCGACTGGAATTCAAAAAGGACTGGGTCATCTTCGTCACCGAAGACCGCACCCTCTCGACCGATATACTGATCCCGCTCAGCGAACTAAACGGTGCTCAGCGAGACTCTAAGGTAGAGGTGGCTATCACCGAGTGGCCTAGCTCGGACAAGATCCCCACGGGGCGTGTCCTCAAGGTTCTCGGCAAGGCGGGCGACAACGACACCGAGATGCGCGCCATACTGACCGAGTACAATATAGACTACGACTACCCACAGGCTGCTATCGACGAGGCAGAGCGACTCTCGGGCGAGATAACCCAAGAGCAGCTGGCACAGCGAGAGGACTTTCGCGAGGTGCCGACGCTCACCATTGACCCAGCCGACGCTAAGGACTTTGACGATGCACTCTCTTACCGTGACCTCGGCGACGGCCGGCACGAGGTGGGCGTTCACATCGCCGATGTCTCTTACTTCGTCACCGAGGGCTCTAAGATTGACGAGGAGGCTTACGCACGTGGCACCAGCGTTTACCTCGTTGACCGCACGATCCCGATGCTCCCCGAGGCTCTGTGCAACAATCTCTGTTCGCTACGCCCCAACGAGGATAAGTACGCTTACTCCTGTATCCTCACGCTAGACAATGCAGCGCACGTACAGCAGTACCGCATCTGTCGCACGGTGATACGGAGCGATCAGCGCATGACTTACGAGGAGGCGCAGGATGTGATCGAGGGACGCAGTGACACCCAGCAGGCGATCATTCAGCCACTCTTCGAGCTCTCCCAGCAGTTGCGCAAGCACCGCTTTGACGAGGGAGCGATCAAGTTTCAGAGCCAAGAGGTGCGCTTCGTACTAGACCCCAAGGGTCGCCCCACGGGTGTCGAGGAGGTGATAGACAATGAGTCGCACCACCTCATCGAGGAGTTTATGCTTCTGGCCAATCGCACCGTTGCTGAAGACATCGGGCAGGTTCGTGCCAAGGGCAAGAAGGCAAAGAACTTCGTCTACCGTGTCCACGCACAGCCTAGCGAAGAGAAGTTGATGGCGCTCGCCTCTTTTGCTGGTAAGTTTGGCTACAAAGTCAATCTCAGTGGCGAAAATCGTCAGGTGAGTCGCTCCTTCAACAAGCTCCTCGACAGCGTCCAGGGCAAGCGTGAGGAGAGCCTCATCGAGACGCTCGCCATCCGCTCTATGACCCGTGCCGAGTACTCGCCAGACAACATCGGCCACTACGGACTTTCCTTTGCCTTCTACACCCACTTCACCTCGCCCATTCGTCGCTACCCCGACCTGATGGTGCACCGCCTCTTGACACGCTACTACGCAGGTGGTCGCTCTGTGACAAAGGGCAAGCTTGAGGAGCAGTGCCAGCACTGCAGCGAGCAGGAGCAGATAGCTACGCAGGCGGAGCGTGACTCGATCAAGTACAAGCAGGTCGAGTATATGAAGGCTCGCATAGGACAAGTCTTCGACGGAGTCATCAGCGGGGTCGCCGAGTGGGGCCTTTATGTGGAGCTCAAGGGGTCGCACTGCGAGGGACTCATACCGATCCGCAAGCTCGAGGACGACTACTTCGAGTACGACGAGAAGAACTACCGTCTCCGTGGGCGACGCACCGGCAAGCGCTACAACCTTGGCGACCCGATCACCGTACGCGTCACTCGTGCCGACCTAGAGCAGCGACAGCTTGACTTTGACCTCGTCTGATACGCCCCCTCTCATGACAGCAACGCATCAGATCCTCGGCAAGACGCCTGCGCAGCTCACGGAGCTAGCCGTTGGCCTAGGACTGCCCAAATACACAGGACGGCAGATCGCCGACTGGCTCTACCAGAAGCATGTCTCCTCGTGGGACGAGATGACGAACCTGAGCAAGAAGGCGCGCGCTCTGCTCGCCTCGCACTACGAGATAGGCCGTGCGGTACCTCATCTTCAGCAGACTTCACGAGACGGCACGGTCAAGTACCTCTTTGCCGCTGGTGGGGGCTTCGTTGAGACGGTCATGATCCCCGAGGGAGACCGCGCCACGCTCTGCGTATCGTCACAGCGAGGCTGCAAGATGAACTGCCTCTTCTGCATGACGGGCAAGCAAGGCTTCGGTGCTAACCTCTCGGCGAGCGAAATCCTCAACCAAATCCTCTCCGTGCCTGAGGTCAATGAACTGACAAACATCGTTTTCATGGGGATGGGAGAGCCGATGGACAATATAGACACGCTCCTGCAAGTGATCACTTGTCTGACCGATCCGCAGGGACTAGCGATGAGTCCGAAGCGCATCACTGTCTCGACCATCGGCCTACGCCCAGGTTTGGAGCGTTTCTTGGACGAGTGCACCTGCCATCTGGCTATCAGTCTGCACAACCCACTGCCGGAGGAGCGTTTATCCATTATGCCCGTAGAGCGAGCCATGCCCCTTGCCGACACGGTGGCACTCCTGCGACACTACGACTGGAGCCGTCAGCGTCGTCTCACCTTCGAGTACATCGTCTTCTCAGGGCTCAACGACACGCCCCGCCACCTCGCAGCCCTCAAGCGTTTACTCGCACAGCTCGACTGCCACGTCAACCTGATCCGCTACCACCGCATCCCGCACATCGACCTGCCCAGCTCCGATATGACCCGCATGGAGTGGC
This sequence comes from uncultured Porphyromonas sp., assembly GCA_945875135.1. GTDB lineage: Bacteria > Bacteroidota > Bacteroidia > Bacteroidales > Porphyromonadaceae > Porphyromonas. The sequence goes on along the minus strand of CAMCJO010000047.1, from coordinate 4,213 downwards.
TCCGCGATCGGCTCTGCGAGGCGGGCATACCGACCACCATCCGCACCTCCCGTGGCGAAGACATCAGCGCCGCCTGCGGTATGCTCAGCACCCAAGAGCAACAAGGCGCATAAGAGCCTGTTGCAAAAGTCAACAGTCCCATTATGACAAAAGGTTCTAGCCTCACAAGAGAGGTTAGAACCTTTTTTGTTTCGTCCAAAGCTTGACACTCGCTAGAAGCGGTACCCCACCGAGATCGCAGGGTATATGTAAGCAACGTTCCACTTACTCACCTTCACGATATTACGTCCCAGACGGCAGCTTATCTCACCGCTCCAGTTGCTACGCGTGACCAGCTTGAAGCCACCGCCTAGGCCGATGCCCCACGAGATACCGCGCCGCTCTTCGATTTGCTTCTCCCTCTTTCCCGTTTCCGGGGAGTATTCATAGTGCACATTGCGCAGGTTATCGTTGTAAGCGATCGAGCTATTAGCCTCTAGAAAAAAGCCCGCATTAGGCTTTTTCATAGAAAACAAAACGCCCCCAAAGTACCAGCGACCATAAGGCATCACGCCCGCTGTAGGAAAAAAGATGACGTTAAATCGATCTCCCCCAAAATAAGCACTCGCCATAATCCCGACACCCACATCTAGTGCCACAGCACGCTCATACTCCAGCGCCACAGCCTGATAAGGTATCGACGCGTAGAGGTTCAGTCGTACTTCGTTGCGCTTTTCGGGCGTCGGAGGCTCAGGCTCTCCAGGCACCACGACCTCCTGAGCAGCTAGCCCGAGGGAGCTTAGTGCTAGTAGGATCGTGCTAAGGATCAGCCGTGTCAGTCGTTCTGTCATCATAGTAATGTCTTTGAGTTATGCCCCAAAGTTAATACTATTTCTGAGATTTGCCCACAGCCTCAGTGATCTCCTCGTAGAGTGCCAAGGCACGCTTCTGCGCCTCAGCAAATGTCGGCAGCACATTCTCCCGTCCCACCTGATCGATGATCCCCGTCTGCTCCAGATGCGTATAGACCGCAGGACGCACGCCACTCAGCACGACATGCACGCCACGCCTACGCTGTCGCGACAGGACCATCTGCAGATTGTACAGCCCCGTGCTATCGATGAATGGCACGCGACGCATACGGATGATTCGTACCTCCGGATGATCGTGAACCGTTACCATCACCTCCTCAAACTTATTGGCAATGCCAAAGAAAAACGGGCCCTCTACCTCGTAAACCTCCACTCGAGACGGGAGCTCTACATTTTCATCAGCCAGTGGCTCGTCCGTGATCTCACCCACGCCGATCTGCTCCACAGAGCTCACATCGAGGATGCGACGGAAGAGCAACGCAATCGCCAGCAGCATACCCACCCCGATAGCCACCGTCAGGTCCGTTAGTACCGTCAGCAGGAAGGTCACCAGCAGAATGGCCGTATCCCCTCGTGGCCCCTTAAAAATCGAGACAAACGATCGCCAGCCACTCATATTATAAGAGACCACCACCAGCACACCCGCCAGCACCGCCATCGGGATATGCGCCGTCAGCGGCGAGAGCAGGAGCATGATCAGCAGGAGCACCACCGCATGGATGACTCCCGCCATGGGAGTCCGCCCACCGCTATTGATATTGGTCATCGTACGAGCGATAGCCCCTGTCACCGGGATCCCTCCGAAGAAAGGCACCACCACATTAGCCACCCCCTGACCGATCAATTCGCTGTCAGGGTTGTGCTTCGCCCCAATCACACCATCCGCCACCGATGCCGAGAGCAGGCTCTCCATCGCGCCCAGCAACATAATCGTCAGGGCAGAGGGGAAGAGTGCCACGATACGCTCCAGCGTGATCGTAGGCATGACGAAAGTCGGCAACGCACGCTCTATCGTATAGTTGTCCCCGATATTCTCCGGTCTGAGGTAGCCCAACTGCTGGAGACCAAAGCTCACCAGCGTGAGCAGCACCAGCGCCACCAGCGTGCTTGGGATCTTCGCATTAACCTTAGGCAAAAGCCAGATGATCAGTATCGTGCCGACCGCAAAGGCAAAGGGGATCCATGACGCCGTCGCAAAGTTGGCGATCAGCACCTGCCACTTGCCGATGAAGTCTCCCGGCATCGACTCGATCTGTAGCCCGAAGAGATCTGCGATCTGCGTCGTGAAGATGGTCACCGCGATACCCGCCGTAAAGCCCACGATGATCGGATAAGGAATGAAGCGCACCAGCCCGCCCAAGCGCAAGAAGCCCAGCAACATCAGGAGCAAGCCCGCCATGATCGTCGCAATGGCTAGCCCGTCCAAACCGTGCTGCTGAATGATCCCATAGACGATCACGATGAAAGCACCCGTCGGTCCCCCTATCTGCACCTTGCTACCGCCCAGTAGCGAGACGAGGAAGCCACCGATGATAGCCGTCAGCAAGCCCTCCGTCGGCGAGACCCCACTGGCGATACCGAAGGCGATAGCTAGCGGCAGGGCGACCACGCCAACGATGATACCCGCTGTGAGATCCTTGAGAAAGTCTTGTCGTGAATAACCACGTAGAGAGAGAAAAAACTCAGGCACGAGTCCCTTCATGATAGACATAAGCGTAAGAAAAATGGTTGGTACTGCTACAAAGATACGAAATTAGAGGGGATTAAAGATTAGAAGCTAGAGGTTAGAGCTCCGAGGCCCTCCGATAGCCCTCCAACAGCTCCGATGACTCTGATAGCTCCGATGGCTCCGATTAGCCTCTTACGAGTCGGCGGAGGCGCATCTTGATGCGATGAGCTCGGTGGTGCAGCTGACGCCAGAGACGTTTGTGGAGCGGTATCGTTGTGAGACGAGCGATCAACGAATCTAATGGCTCTGCATTGATTTGCTCGAAGAAGAGCTGCCGCTTCGGAGGCTCTGTCGCCGTGTGCTCGATAGCAGGATTGCCCGCCACGACACTCGCATAGGTCGTTTCCTGATAGCGACATGGTAGCCCCTCTAGCAGGCTTCGCCCTCGCTCGCTGTGGATCATTACGACACTCGTCCCTTTGTCCTCGTCTAGCGCACGATCTAGGTCGGGGCAGGTGCGCTCCACGCCCCAGTAGTCGCCCAGCGTCAGGTCGCTCTGACTGCGGCCCCCTTTCGCCATGCAGGCGTAGCAACTGGGACGCAAGTAGAGGTCGTGCAGGAAGCCACGCATATAGATATTGTCTCCGTAAAACTGTCGCACGCCGCCCCCTCCAGTGCTTTGTGCCACAAAGTCATAGCGTCGCCAGCCCGAGAGCGATTTATCGCGAAAGGAGATCCCCGTGATCTCTCCCTGCCCTGCTCGCAGTGTCGTCAGGTACCTTTGCCACACCATCGGGGATGGCACGCCGTGGCAGACCACATCGACCGTCGTCAAGTTTTCGTAGGTACGTCCGAGGTAGTGGACCAGCCCTTTGATCTGACAGGGCGTCCCTGTGAAGAGGACCAGTCGCCCCTCTTTGAGAAACTGCTCCGCCTGCCGATAGCTCTCTCCGATACGGCTCTGCAGATACTTACTACCCCTAAAGGGAGCCAGCCCCTCCACCGTCTCCGTATAGTCGTGACAGACGCCCCAGGTCTCATCAAAGCGCGCCCCAAAGACCACGCCCCCACGTCGTAGCGTCTCCTCAGCAAGGAGCGTAAAGAGTCCTCCCGACGAACTCGCCTTGCGGAGCCCTTCGTCAGTAGCACATGCGGCATAGACAGCCTGAGGCTCACGCGGCGCGTCCAGCTTCATAAAGGGGCAGACCCGCTCACACTTATGGCACTCGATGCAACGATCGGCATCGACGATCGGATAGCCAAAGCCCTCCTCGTCGCGCTCCAGCCGTATGCACCCCTTGGGGCATACCTGTCGGCACGCTTCGCAGCCACAGCAGCGCCGCTTGTCCTCTATCTGTATCATCGTGTCTCAGTCTCTAGTGCAGTGCAAAGTTAACCATTCGCGTACTAACGACCGCACATGTGAGATTTGCAAAATAAACAAGTGCACAAGAAGTGGACGCTTATAGTTTTTTTGCTACCTTTGTGGTAAAGGAAGTTTCACTAGTGACGATTTGCGTCCTAAGACTTCTCACATTAGTACACTTAAACACATTACAGCTATGAAAAAGATCCTTTCGACTCTAGCTCTTGTAGCTATCCTCCTAGGACTTAATGCCTGCCAGTCAGACTGTCCTACACCGGAACCTACTCCGACACCAACGCCTACACCGACACCAACACCAACACCTAC
>CAMCJO010000046.1 GCA_945875135.1 uncultured Porphyromonas sp. | reverse complement strand
CTGGCTAGCAGCATGGCTAGGCAGATACGGATTAGTTGTTCTTTTCTCATTGTGATTGGATTGTTTACTGGTTTAACGCCCGCTAAGGTAGTGCTTTTTCCCAATATAGGGTGCTCTTAGCGATGCGGACGCTCGAGCTGTCGTATCTTCTGAGCAAGTGCACGCAATGCTTTGCGGGCTGCGGGGAGCTCACGCTCGAGCTGTAGGATCATCTCGGTCAGGTCGGCATCGCTACCGCTATGCTGGTGGTAGGCGGTGCGGAGGCGAGCCAGTGTCTGCTCCTGCTCAGTAAGCTGCTTCTGCTGGATCAGATACTGATCATAGAGGGTCGCAGCCTCGGCGGAGTGAAACTGCTCGCGACTCGTGTAGATAACATCTGGCGCCACGACGAAGGCTCCCTGAGAGGCACTCCCGTGGGCAGACTGTGCGGTTGTTTGCTTGCTCAGCAAAGCTCCGTAGTCTACATCCTGACGCTGCGTGATACGGTAAGGGCGCAGCATAGCGTACTGGCGCAGGATGGCGGGATCGTTGGAGGGAACCTCGGTCACCTCGCCATCATTGTAGACAAAGCGGTAGATGGTGACCATGCCGTGGGGAGCATAGCGGTCGGAGACGAGGTAGCCGAGATGACGCTCAGCGTTGAAAGCGAGGAGCAAGTCATCGCCCGTGCTGTTGTACGGAAGTCCCAGCGGGACTGGCTGCAGGTAGCCTCCTGAAGCGGTCTGGCGGGTCATATAGAGGTCTCGCTCGCCCAGTCCGTGCTTGCTAATAGCTGAGAAGTAGAGCGTGATACCGTCAGGAGCTAGCGAGGGGTAAGAGGGAGCCTCTAGGCTGTCTGGGATGGCGGTAATAATCGTTGCATCCGCTTGGAGGGTTGTGGGGATCGGCTGATTGGCAAGGAGATCGCCATAGACGAGACGCACGGGTGCCTCGGGACGATCTCGGAGCGGTCTGATGTATCGATCGCTTCGCTCGGTGAGGAAGCCTAGTCCTAAGCTGTCGCAGGAGAATACTTTGACACCTTGTCCGTTGAGGTAGTTGGCTAACTGCTCTCGTGCAATGGTGACGGTGTCGGCCACTTCTAGCCAGAGGACGTTTCCCATGAGCCGACGCAGCGTATGCAGTCGCTCAGCGTAAAGGTCGGTGGCGTGCTGCCCCTTACGCGCTCTGCTCTGCTTCTCGAGCGAAGCAGACAGCTCGTCTAGTCGCAGCTCTCGGAGATAGCTCTCCCAGAGAGCGGGCAGGTACTTGCCATTTTGATGAGCGAGGTACTCATAAGCCGAGACGGCTAGGTCACTGCGTCCTCGCTTTGTAGCCTGCTCCACGAGCTGCGTGGCGGTAGCTACAGAGGGCTTCGTACGAAAGGCTTGCGCGAGCGAGTCTAGCTCCTGACCTTGGGCCATAAAGAGTGGCAGTGTGAGGAGGCAAAGCAAGATAACGAGTAGACGCTTCATGGGGGATTAGAAGTTAGAGATTAGATATTAGACAAGCGTCTCGGAGTAGTCAGACGAGATCCGACAGCTCCGAGACGCTGATGATTACTGCTGCGCGATGCGCTGCAAGATGCCGGCGTAAGCCTCTTCGTAGTGTGGTGCTGAGAGTCCTAAGCGCTGGCTCTCACGAACTACATAGCCGACAAGGCTCTCGACCTCGCTCTGATGATGGTTGCGTAGGTCGCTATTCATCGAGGTGGTCGTGGCGGGTGGCATGCGCTCTATGCGACGAAGTGCTGAGGCGACTGGATCGGCATCGCTGATGCCCCACCCCTTAGCATGGTAGAGTTGGCAGAGCTCTTCGGTGAGTCCGATGACAAAGGCACGATGCGCACCGAGCAAGCCCTCGACGTTGCAATCGTAGTAGCCTGTTGCGGCTGCTGAGTTGGAAAGCATGAGGAACTTCTTGCGCACCTCTTCCATAGGGTCGTCGGGGATGACGAGGTCGATGCCCGCAGCTTGGGAAATCTGGAGGAGTCGCTCTTCGCTAGCCGTTCGCTCACTACCGATGGGGCGTGCGAGGGAACCTATGTAGAGTCGCTCGTTGTCAGAGTGGCTCTCCACGACGCCAGGCTCTGTACGGCGTGCGGTGATATAAGCGACACCTGCCCAACGCTCGACCTCTGCGGGGAGCATCGTGCGGAGCTGCTCGTGGATGTCTAGTCCATTGAGCAGGGGCAGGACGGCACTCTCCTTGGTCAGGTAAGGCTGGAGCGGACGTATGCTGTCGGCCAGGTCATAGCTCTTGGTCACGACAACTAGATAGTCTATCGGACCCAGCTCCTGCGGATCGCAAGTGACGCAACTGGGACGCACGACGGTCTCTGCCAGACGAGGCGAAGAGATGCGCAAGCCCTCACGGCTTACACGATCGTAGTGCGCTCCAGGACGCATAAGGTAGGAGACGCGCAACTGGTCGGGATGCTCCATAGCGTAGCGTGTCCAGAGCCCGCCGAAGTATCCGCCGACGCCTCCTAAGCCTAGTATAACGATATGAGGAGGTCTCATGGCTGACTAGTGCGTACGGGGAAAGGTCTCCAGCGTCTCCTTGAGGATCTCAGCCACAGAGGGGTGCGGGAAGATGATTTCGCTCAGCTCGTGCGCTGTCATGCCACGCTCGATGGCTAGCCCAGCGGTGACGATCAGTTCGCTACAAGGATTGCCTAGCATGTGCACACCGAGTATCTTGCCTTCGGGGTTTACGAGTACCTTGCAGTAGCCTGAAGCCATCTCGTTTTCGGCAACAAAGCGTCCTGAGTAGCTCATCGGGAGCATCAGCTTCGTATAGACCTTGTCTCCATTCTTTAGGGCGTCCTCCGTAAAGCCTACGCCCGCTATCTCGGGATGCGTGTAGACGACCCCTGGGATGGCGCGGTAGCTCATCGGATTGATCTCACGGCCGAGGATATGGTCCACCGCTACCTCTGCCTCACGCACCGCTGTGTGGGCTAGGAGCGAGTGCCCATTGACATCGCCCGCAGCATAGAGATTGGGGAGCGAGGTGCGGAGGTATTCATCGGTCTTGACACCTCGGCGCTCTAGCTCGAGCCCTTGGCTGAGCAGTGCCTCGAAGGAGCTGGTCACAGGACGACGACCCACGGAGAGCATCACTTGCTCGCCCTCTACCTTAAAGGTCTCACCCTCGTACTCGACCTCTACGCCATCGGCATAGAGATGCGTCACCTTGTGCTGGAGGTAGAACTTGATACCACGCTTCGTGTACTCCTCACGCAGAAGTGCAGCCAGCTCGCTGTCCATCCCGTTGATGATCTCGGGGAGCATCTCAACCACAGAGACGGTCACGCCCATCTCGTTGTAGTAAGCTGCGAACTCCATGCCAATGACACCGCCACCAATGATGACGATCGAGGCGGGAAGCTCCTTGCTGTCCAGTGCCTCTCGGTGGGTGATGTAGTGCCCTTCCTCGACGCCTGGTATAGGCGGGATGACCGTCTCTGAGCCCGTGCAGAGGAGTAGGTGCTTAGCCGTATAGGTCTCACCAGCTGCCGTGGCAGTGTAGGTGTCGTCGCTATTGTGCGCTGTGACAGTTGCGTGCTCCGTGACCACGGTCACGCCAGCATCCTTCATACGTGCACGAATACCAGCGACGAGCTTGCGCACGACTTTGTTCTTTCTAGAGATAACCTTGGCGGGGTCTATCTGCTCTGGCGTGCAAGTGACGCCATACTTAGCGGCACTCTGCACTGTCTGCCAAACCTTAGCCGAGTACAGGAGCGTCTTCGTAGGGATGCACCCTTCGTTGAGGCAGACGCCTCCGAGCGCACGCTCTTCGATAAGCAGCGTCTGCAGTCCGCCACGAGCTGCACGCTCAGCAGCTGTGTAGCCCGCAGGACCTCCACCGATGATGATCAGATCGTATGTCATGATTGAGATTGTTTAATGAAATGAACGAGTTGTGTCTACTTGCTCTTGCCCTGATTGGCAACGGCTGCCTGAAGCTTAGCTATCTGCTCGGGATCACCGAGGAAGTAGTCACGCTGCAACTGCATATTGTCGTCAAACTCGAAGACGTACGGGATGCCCGTCGGCAGGTTGAGCGAAGGGATCTCTTCGTCTGAGATACCTTTGAGGTGCTTGACGATACCTCTCAAGCTATTGCCGTGAGCCGTGACGATGATCTCGCCATACCGCTCCAGGTCGGGACGAATGTTGCTCTCCCAGTATGGGAGGATGCGCTCGACCGTCTCCTTGAGCGACTCCGTGAGTGGTAGCTCGTCAGGATTGACCGCAGCATAGCGTGGGTCGTGCTGAGGGGCACGCTCGTCGGTCGGGTCTAGTGGTGCGGGGGGCACGTCATAGCTACGTCGCCAGATGTGCACCTGCTCCTCGCCATACTTAGCCGCTGTCTCGGACTTGTCCAGCCCTTGTAGCATGCCGTAGTGCTTCTCGTTAAGGCGCCACGACTTCTCCACGGGGATCCAGTCGAGGTCCATCTCATCGAGGATAATGTTGAGCGTCTTGATGGCGCGCTTGAGATATGATGTGTAAGCCTTGCCAAAGCGAAAGCCCGCCTTGAGTAGCTGTCGGCCAGCCTCGTGCGCCTCCTCGACACCTTGCTCGGTGAGGTTGACGTCTGTCCAGCCGGTGAATTGGTTACTCTTATTCCACGCACTCTGTCCGTGGCGTACTAATACAAGTCTTTTCATAAGGATGTGATAAAGGAGTTTCTAAATGATTACTGGTTTGTTGAGTCAGAGAGTCTCTGATCAAGCTGCTGAGCAGTCACCTCCTTGAGCACCTCCAGGGTGCTGCCAAAGGTGGGTAGAGCCTGTCTTAGCATCGGATCATACTCAGCCGAGAGGTTGCGTCCCCAGGACATATCTATACGAACTAAGTCCATCAGCGTGACGAGCGAGTAGCGCACCATCGGGTCATTGATGAGTGCTAGCTGATGACGTGGTCTCTGCTGGCTAACCCAGTAAAGAAGCTGTGCCGTGTCTCGGTAGAGCGCACGTAGGATCTCGTCCCCCTGCTTGGGCATATCAGCACGGTAGTATGCATCAGCTAGAGCTACGTCCGTCACATCGTAGGGCACCGCCTTAGGCGAGATCACCTCGGCACACTTTGTCAGCACCTCCTGAGCTCGCTTGGTGTCGCCTTGACGTAGGAGCGCTTGTCCTAGCGTCGCGAAGAGACGAGAGCGGTAGTAGTAAGAGATGTTGCGTCGGATATTCTCGTCAAAGTAGATGTCGGGGTCATTGGCATTGAAGTAGCGATACTGGTGCATCACCAAGTCATACAAACGCTCCACATCTACCTCGTAGGGCGTACCCGCTACGGTCGTCGGGTTAAAGCGCTGCGCCATACCCACATAAGACATATACTGTCTCTGGTTGGCAAAGACATTCTGAGGAGACGTGCTTACCCACATGATCGGTCGCTGCCACTCAGCTGCGCCCAGCATGTCTAGGACAAAGAGCTGATCTCTGGTCACAGCCGACTTACCCTCTAGCGAAAGCACCATACTCTCGGGCATAGGCAAGCCCTGAAGCTGCGGGAACTGCTTAGCAACAACTGCCGAGTCAACGGGGAGCAGCACCTTGTCCGTAGGCATCTGCGCCTGTCCCTGAGGCACGATCTTGGTCGCCTCCTTCATAGCTTGATCAAAAGGCATCGGCATCGCACTCGTCGGGCGTATCAGCGCATAAGAGTTCGTTACAAAGAAGGCCGGAGTCATATACTTATTCGGTATCGGCTGCGCCTCGTAACTATGACGTAGCATGTGCTTGCCGTACCACTCCGACTGCAGGTAGCTCAGGTTGCTCACCTTGACATCAGTGCGCACGCCCTCCACCTCCTGGGCATACCATAGAGGGAAGGTATCGTTGTCACCGAAGCAGAGCAGCACCGCATTGGGATCGCAACTGATCAGGTAGTTGTAGCCAAAGTCGCTCGCTAGGACACGCCCCGAGCGGTCGTGGTCGTCCCAGTTTTCCGAAGCCATCTGTATCGGCACGATCAGCCCTAGTATCGAGACGATCGAGGCGGTCAGTACAGGCTTGAGCTTAGCACGGCTCAGCAGCTCGTAAAGGCCTGCCACACCGAAGCCGATCCATATTGCAAAGGCGTAGAAAGAGCCCGCATAGGCGTAGTCTCGCTCACGCGGTTGCCCTGGCGTCTGGTTGATGTAGAGGATGATTGCCAAGCCCGTCATAAAGAAGAGTGCCAGCGTAATCCAAAAAGCTTGCATACCCTTCTTGCGCCTCGTCACTTGAAAGGCAATGCCGAGGAAGCCGAGGAGCAGCGGCAAGAGGTAGTAAGCGTTGCGTCCCTTGTTGTTGCGAAGTTGATCTGGCAGATCTTTGGTCTTACCCAGTGCGATCTGATCAATAAACGAGTAGCCCGTTAGGACGCCTCCCTTGAGCATACCGCCATCGCCCTGCAGGTCGTTCTGACGACCTATGAAGTTCCAGCCGAAGTAACGCCAGTACATGTAGTTAACCTGATAGCGCAGGAGGTACTTCAAGTTGTCCGCCATCGAGGGCTTAGACATATCGTCTGGATTGCGATCTACCCAACTGTTGTACGCACTTATATGCTCCGGCTGCGGAGAGTACATACGAGGGAAGAGCATCTTGCTCCCCTCGGCATACTTGACCTTCGGCTGACTGTAGATCTTGACATACTCGTCCGGTTCGTTGGGATTACTCTTCACCTTAGGCGCATAGACCGGGCTGCCCTCCTCCATAGCTATAGGACGCGCCACGTAGGTAGCACTATATAGGTGGGGGATAGCGCCGTACTGCTCGCGATTGATGTAGCTCTTGATCGCGAGGGCCGTGTTCGGCTCATTCTGATTCATCGGCGTGCCAGCCAGCGAGCGCACCAGGATCACCCCATAGGAGCTAAAGCCGATCATGATGACCAGCATACACATCTGTGCCGTGTGTAGCATCTGGAGGGAGACCTTTCTGTTTTGGAAGAGGTATATCGCCAGTGCTATCGTCACGATCACGCCTAGCCAGACGGCTCCTCCGAAGTATGGGATGCCGATCAAGCACCACGAGAGGATAAACGAGCTAATGATCAGACTACGACCACGCTCGCCTCGCTGATAAAGCGTGAGCGAACCGACCAGCACCACCATGAGGACCGCTAGATAGAGGTAGAAGCCACTGTTGTACGGCATCTTTAGCCCATTGACCACCCAGCGATCTATCGTACCACCGAAGGCGACGACACCCTGCATGATGCCAAACATGATGACCGCAATCAAGACGAAGGAAACGATCAGTGTCGTCACGATCCCCTTGAAGGTCAGCGTATCATGCTTGCGGAAGTAGTATATGAGTGCCATCGCCGGGATGCAGAGCAGGTTGAGCAGGTGCACCCCGATGCTTAGTCCCATCACGTAGGCGATCAGGACGATCCAGCGGTCGGAGCGAGCATTGTCTGCACGGTCGCTCCACTTGAGCATCAGCCAGAAGACCAGCGCCGTCAGGAAGGAGCTAAAGGCATACACCTCACTCTCCACAGCACTGTACCAGAAGGTATCTGTAAAGGTATAGAGCAACGCTCCCACCAGTCCAGAGCCCATGATCAGGATCGTCTGCGCTAAGGTAGGCACAGGCGTCACCCCCTCAGGGATCAACTGCTTGGCACAAGGCGAAGCACCCGGCAGCACCACACGGCGCACCAGATGGGTGATACTCCAAAAGAGCAGAAGGATCGTCCCCGCACTGAGCAGTCCACTCAGCGCATTGGTGTACAGTCCCGCCAGCTCAGGCCTAGGAGCTAGGTGTGCAGCGACATTGTACACAAGCATGTAGATCGGCGCACCAGGGGGGTGACCCACCTCCAGCTTAAAGGCCGATAAGATAAACTCGGGGCAGTCCCACAGACTCGCTGAGGGACCGATGGTCATCAGGTAGACCACCGCTGCGATGACAAAGGTCACCCAGCCCACCACGTTGTTCAGCAGATTGTACAGTCGCCAGTTCTGTTGCATATCTATAGTTAAGGTATCGTATATGGGGACAAAGATACGAAAATAGAGGTTAGAGGGTTAGAAGTTAGAGATTAGAAATTAGAAGTTAGAGATTAGACTCTAGAGGCACTAGCATCACTAGGAGCACTAGTGGCACTAGAAACACTAGAGGCACTAGTCCCCTCTAATTTCTAATCTCTAATCCCTACCCTATCAGGCGGATCAGACAGTAGCCCCCGATGGTGAGCCACAGATAGAGCGCACCCGCTAGGAGGAAGGGCTTGCCACCAGCCTTTCTAAAGCGAGCAAACGACGCATCACTACCGAGTGCCGCCATGGCCATACAGAGTCCGAACTCGTCCGCCCAGCGGATGCCTCCACAGACCTGACCATAGAGATCGCTCACACCCTGCTGCTCAGCGAGGTAGCCGATGAATGTATTGACGCAGATCATGATGAGAAACCAGATGGCGAACCAAGGTATCGACACCTTGCGCTGCGCCGTGGCTCCTCCGCCACGCCTGCCACTTTGCAGGACGGAGGTGAGGATCAGTAGGAAGGGGGCCAGGAGGATCACACGGATCATCTTCGTGATGGTCGCTGTTGAGGCTATTGCCTCACCCATAGCACCGCCAGCACCCGCCACGTGCGCCACCTCGTGGAGCGTACCCCCAGTGTAGATAGCCATCTGGTGATCCGTCAGCCCGAGCCACCCTGTCGCATGGACGAGTGGATAGATAAACATGCTAAGCGTACCAAAGAGCACCACCGTAGCGACAGCTACGACCGTCTTCTCCGAGCTGGCTCCCAGCACAGGCTCGGTGCCTAGCACAGCCGCTGCTCCGCAGATGGCACTACCCGAGGCAGTGAGGATGGCGGTGTCGCGATCCATCTTGAGCCAGCGACCGATGAGCACCCCGAGGAGGATCACCGAGGTGACGATGATGAGGTCATAGATGAAGGCCGTAGCTCCCGCCTCGTAGATATCTGCCAGCGTAAGGCGAAAAGCGTAGAAGACGATCGCCAGGCGTAGGATACGCTTCGATGAGAAGGCTAGCCCAGGTACCCAAGCGGGATTAAGCTTGTGCCGTAGCGTATTGGCATAGATCATGCCTATCAAGACACTTATGATGAGTGGAGAGATGCGGAGCGTCTCCTTAAAGAGTGGCAGCTGCGCTAGTAGCACAGCTACGCCGGCGAAGTCTGCCATCAGGAGTAGCCCACACCAGAAGCCCCTGGTAGGGCGTGAGATTGCTTTTGTCATATATAAATAAGGTATAGGTCTAGTCGAAGCTTTTACAGAGCCACAAACGTGTAAAACAGCGAGATGATTGCTATCACAGCAAAGACGAGCGCAAAGATGCGATTGAAGAGACGCAGATTGCGCAAGCTCACAAAGTCTCTAAGACGGGTCGCTATGTAAGTAATAAAGAGCCACCAACTCAAAGCTCCCAGAGCGATGGAGATGAGTCCGAGAAGAAACATCCCGTAGGGGGGCTCTCCGAGTGGATAGACGAAGTTGAACTGACTGAAGAGGACTACATAGACCGGGACGATAAGCAGATTGGGAATGGTCAGCAAGAAGCCACTCCCTAGATGGGAGAAGTTGCGCTGATTGATCTGCCCCACGACACGCTGCGACACCTCAAGGCGAGGCTTGCTGAAGTATAGGTATATAGCAAAGGCCAAGAAAAGAAGACTCGCCACGATACGCAGAGCCATCTTGTTGTGGTCTACATAGTCTAGCATGATCCCCGTAAAGAAATAGGTAAAAACCGCATAGACTAGGTCGCCCAGCATGGCTCCTACACCTGTGATGACCCCTGCACGCCGACCCTGCTCGAGAGCGCGTCGCAAGCAGAGGATCCCAGCAGGACCCATCGGGGCAGAGATGCAGAGACCTATGATGATACCTCCGACTAACTGTAATATGTACTCTGTAATCAACATGTATCTATAGCGTCAGAAGGAGAAGCCCCACAGAGCCTACTCCCACTTACTTTCGTGCAAAGATACGAAATTAGAGATTAGAGATTAGGGGTTAGAAGTTAGAGGCTAGATGTCCGATCACTCCGA
>CAMCJO010000045.1 GCA_945875135.1 uncultured Porphyromonas sp. | reverse complement strand
GCTCCAGTGTCTATCCACCGACGTATGGCGGTCGAGCTGATGGGGTCTTGGCTCATGCTGTCTCCCAGAGTGTATGCCTCCCCACGTATGCAGCGTATGCCGTAGCGGTGCGCTATCGCCTGGTAGTCCGCAAAGTCTAGTCCCTTGTCATGCCCGAAGTGGTGGTCGAAGCCCACGACGAGCGTGTGGATATGTAGCTGCTCGTCAAGGTAGGTGCGGAGAAACTCCTCGGCACTCATCTGCGAGAGGGCTGCTGTAAAGGGGATCACAGCGACTTGCTCTATACCCATCTGGTGCAGGAGTAACTCCTTCTCACGCTCTAGCGTGATGAGGCAGAAGGGTCGCTCGGGGTGCAGCACTAGCTGCGGGTGTGGCTCGAAGGTGACGACCCCTGAGGTCAAGTGGTCTCGCTCGGCTATCGTGAGGACTTGGTGGATGAGTGCTTGGTGCCCTAGATGCACGCCATCGAAGGCTCCCATGGCAACGACTAGATGCCTCATAGACTCTGCTCTCTGCATGAATGAACTGCTCTAAATGGTGTGCCGATGGCTATCGTATCCAGGCTTGAGGATTGAGCTTGGTGCGCTCGTGCCATACTTGGAACTGCATGACCCCATACTGTCCCTCATCGTCACTCGCCACGGTGCCTAGCACTTGACCTGTCTTGACCTTTTGCCCTGCACGTACAGAGACATTCTGCAGGTTGGCATAGACGGTCAGATAGTTACCGTGACGTATGATGATCGAGTTGTGGTAGCCCGGCACAACGAAGACCTTGCTGACGACACCGTCGAAGATGGCGACCGCCTCGGTGCCACGTGCCACCTGTATGTCGATACCGCCATTGCGTGTCTGCACCATAGCTAGATCGTCGTGCTGCTGGAGGCCAAAGCGTCTGATGATGCGGTAGCGCCCCTTGACAGGTGCGGGGAGCCGTCCCTTGTTGGCAGCAAAGGAGCTAGCCAGCTTACGCTCGGCAGCGTCCATCGCATAGCCATCCTTAGTCTCGGCGCGACGCTCCGCCTCTTTGGGCACCTTCTTGCCCTTCTTACGCGCCTCACGCTCGAGACGCTCGCGCTCTTCACGCGCTTTGCGCTCCGCCTCGGCAATCTCACGGGCTATCTGATCTTGGATGGCTTGGTTGAGCTGCTCCGCTTGGCGCTGCTGCTGCTTGAGCTTCTTCTGGAGTGACTGACGCTCGCTAGAGAGCTCCTTGACCTCGGAGGCGATGCTCTTCTGTTGCTGCTCTAGCTTGACACGCTCCTCGGCACGTAGCTGTAGGAGGGTGCCTTTTTGCTGTTTCGTCGCTATGAGTTGGTTCTGGCTCGCCTGCAGCTCCTCACGGGTGGCATGAAGCTGTGCGGCGACCTCCTTGTGAGCTCTCGCATAAGCCGAGAGGTAGCGTACACGGCGTATGCCCTCGTCAAAGCTGGAGGCGGAGAGGATGAAGAGTAGTCGATCCTCAAAGCGGGGACGCTGCTGGAGTGCTTGCAGCGTCTTGGCATACCGCTCCCGGCTCACCTCCTCCTCTTGCTGTAGCTGACCTATCTGTGTGGCTAGCGAGTCGATGGAGACGTTGAGCAGAGCCACCTCTTGGTCTAGTAGCTCGATGACCTGCGTACGATCTTTGATCTGCTGACGAACGAGTTTGTCTTGCTTGTTTTTTTCCGAAAGGCTCTGACCGAGGGACTTGATTTCTTTGTCGGTCTTTTTGATCGCATTGAGGAGCTCGGTGCGCTGCTTCTCAAGCTTGCGTACGGCAGCAGACTTCTTGGGTTGCTGTGCCAAGAGGAGGGTGCCTGTGAGCGTGAGTAGGCAGAGGGTATAGAGTAACCGCCGGAGGTGTGACATAGATCGATGGAGTGGTGGGGTGTGCGATATAAACTAAAGGAGCTTGAGTAACTCGTCTAGGGTCATGCTCGCGTAGCCTCCCTGAGGCTCGGTGAGACGATCTTGCAGTTGAGCTGGCGTGAGCTCTTTGCTCTTGCTATACTTTAGCTGTATGGAGAGACGCTTGTGCGGTGTGGAGACGAGGAGATGGGTCACATTAGGCTTGCTGGCACCGCTCTGGTAGTTGTATCGTCCCTGCAGATAGCCGCTCTTGCTTTGGTCAGTGGAGGCGATGCGGATGGTGCCTAGCTGGCATTGCGGATTGACCATATAGTCGGCAACCCAGGGCTTGCCCTTGAGGCTATGGAGTGAGGTCTCTAGAGCACCTTTTCCAACGGTGTACTCACTATCGGCTAGGTAGGTGGGCTGGCCCAGGAGTAGGTCACGTAGGAGCGTGTACGACACCTCGGCATCCAGTCGCTCGCTCAGCTCGTAGTAGCTGATGGTGACCTTGGCGTCGTGCATCATATCGTAGAGAGCGATGTGGTCGGGGAGGATGTAGATGCGGAGTGCCTCCACAAAGGGGAGCGGACGAGCCGAGAGCATCACGCCATCGCTCTGACCTACGAAGAGATCCATGCGTGTCGATAGCTGCGAGTCGCCTAGGGATAGCTCAGCGGAAGCGATGCGATGCTCGGGCGTGTGACTAATCTGAAGGATTTGGTCCGAAAGCCACGAGTCGCCTAGAGCGCACCCTCCTGACTCTGCGACTGTGGGCACCGTTGCGGAGCTAGAGTGGCTAGCGCGTGTGCCACAAGCTAGGAGCAGTAGCGTGCTACTGATGATGAGGAGGGTGTATGGTAGGGAGTGTCTCATTGCTTGTCCATTATAACTAAGGGTTTAGCGCATCGATCTTCTGCTGAAGCCCCTCCGTGGGTGCCAACTTGTAAGCTCGCTGCCACTGCTGGAGCGCGGCCTGTAGATCACCACCTTGCAGATAGGCGTCGCCAAGTCGCTCGATATAGCCCGCATTGGGCTTGCCTATTTGCTCAGCTCGCTCGACTGCTTGCGAGAGCATGAGCTGCGCCATAGTCGTTTGTCCCCGAGCTAGAAGGATCGTGCCGTAGGTGTCGAGGACATTGGCCTCTTCGGGGGCTAGTCCGTAGGCTGTCGCGGCTAGTTGCTCGGCTTTTGCTAGGTAGCTGCTGTCTTGCGGGGATAGGGTGTAGAGGTAGTAAGCGTAGTTGTTGAGCAGGATAGCGTCACGAGGGAAGAGCTGCTCGGCAATCTCAAAGACTTCGAGAGCCTGTGCCGACTGCTCCTGCTTTTGATAGATCAGCGAAGAGTAGAGGAGTAGCAGGCGTAGCCCTTCGGTTGGTTCAACGCTTTTGACTGTCTTGAGCTTGGTCCAGTCTAACTGACTATTGATCGCTTGCTTAGCTTCGTCTAGACGATCCCGAGCGATGAGTTCGCCAGCGTAGAGTGCCAGTATCTGAAGGTCTGCGGGGTAACGCTTTTGCACTGTAGTGAGGTAGTCTAGTCGCTCCTGCTCCTTCATCTGCGAAGCCTGTACGACGACGGCACTGTAAGCGGTCTTGGGGTTGTCGTAAAACTGCTTGACCAGTTGCTCCGCCTGCGCTTTCCCCTCTTGTGCCAAGACGATGAGGTAGAGGTCGGCGAGGAGCTTCGGATCGCTCGGCTCTAGCTCTGCGAGGCGTGTCAGGGCGGGGATAAAGTCTGACGGGATCTGGCTAATGTCTGAGAAGTCAGGCAGCATCATAGAGATAATGCGTGCCGAAACGGGAGAGATGCTGTCTTGACGCTCTAAGTAGCTGTGGAGGTATTCGGCCGATTGCTTGGTATCTCGGCGTGAGGCGATTAGCTCGGCACGCGTCACCTCGATGTAAGCGTCTGGTAGGGAGAGCGTCCGCTGGAGCTGCGCCAGCCCCTTCTCTATCTGATCGTCTAGCCTTAGTGCGTTGAGTGCTTCTAGACGTGTGTGATGATTGCCCAGATTGCTCGGCTCCAGCTCGACGAGTCGCTCAGCGGCTTGGAGCATACGCTGGTAGTCTCCCTGCTTGGAGGCGGACTGAGTGATGAGGCGGTAATAGGTCTCTCGCTGCTGAGGGGTTGTGAGCTGCGTCGTGTCGAGTTGTGCTATCTGCTCTAGTAGCTCTTGATTCTTGTTTAGTATTGCTAGGCTCGTCAGATGAACTAACAGTATGTCGGGGTGGCTCGATACTTCTCTCGGGAGCATGGCAAAGAGCGAGTCCGCCTCATCAATCTCTCCGCTACTATAGAGGAGCGTGAGGTAGTAGCGTACGAGCTCTTGATTGGCGTGAGCCTGGTCGCTTTTCCTGGTGAAAAGCGTCTGGAGTAAGTCTCTAGCTTCGCTTTGGCGATCCGACAGATCCAGCCAGCTGGCTAGCGGTACAGCCGTCTGGACCTGCTGGTCAGGATAGGCGTCGTAGAGGTAGTAAAGATAGCCGATAGCTGGCTCCTGCGATCCTGCGAAGAAGAGGATGTTGGCGTAGTCTTCAATCTGCGCGTAGGCTGTCCCCTCCGTCCCTGTAGACTGCGCAGAGAGTTTAGCAGAGCTAAGCCCTAGTAGAGCTAAAAGCAAGAGCAAGAGTGTCTGACGACCGATGCTTTTCATACGCCCGTATGTCCAAAACCGCCGTCGCCCCGCTGGGTGTCTGAGAGGCTCTCCACCTCGATCCAGTCGCACTGCTCGTGGCGAGCGAAGACGAGCTGAGCGATCCGCTCACCAGGAGCTATCTCCACCGTCTCCTGTGATAGATTAATCAGGATCACCTGTAGTTCGCCACGGTAGTCAGCATCGATCGTGCCAGGCGCATTGAGTACGGTCAGCCCCTGCTTGAGAGCTAGACCACTGCGTGGACGCACCTGCCCCTCGTAGCCAGCGGGAATCTCCATATAGAGACCTGTGGGTATCAGTCGACGCTCTAGGGGTGCCAGCGAGACGCTTTGCTCTAGGTTAGCGCGTAGGTCTAGCCCCGCAGAGAGTGCCGTAGCGTATTGAGGTAGGGGATAGGAAGAGCGGTTGATAATCCGAATAGAAAGCATGAGTAGCGTTGGTATAAAGGTTATTGCTGTGGCGGGTCGCACCACTTACCGTCACTCTTGATGAGCTCAATGAGACGATCCACAGCTTCTGCCGAAGGGATGCCGTGTACGAGTCGCTCCTGTCCACGGTATAGGTCGACCTTGCCGACACCTCCACCCACGTAACCGTAGTCCGCGTCGGCCATTTCGCCAGGACCATTGACGATGCAACCCATCACGCCGATCTTGAGATTAGGCAGATGCGCCAATCGCTGCTTGACCTGCGCCACCGTCTGCTGCAGATCGAAGAGCGTACGCCCACAGCCTGGACAGCTGATGAACTCCGTGTGGGTCATCTTGATGCGCACCGCCTGCAGGACACCATTGAGCAGATTTAGGCGAGCCTTAGGACTCATAGCCACTGCTGAGAAAGCGACCGCATTACCGATCCCCTCTAGTAGTAGGGAGCCGAGCTGCGTAGCGCAGTCGATCAAGATGTCGTCGTAGCCTCTCGCATGGGACGCATAGTGCAGCAAGATGCGAGGCATCGTGCCTCTTCCCGAGAGCTGCTCCACGGCATAGCGTACCTTATATATATAGTCTAGCTCTGCGCCTCGTAGCTCTAGCCAAGCGTGTCCGTCCCAGTGAGCTGCAAAGTCCTCTAGATGCTGCAAGAGCCGATCCAGAGGTGTGTCTAGGTCTATGACTTGTAATGGTTGTCGCTCATCTGCGAAAGCCAATTGCGTCTCCTCTAGTCGAGCATCAAAGCCGACGTCGAGAGCTGTCCCGTCACTGTCTAGTGTCAGCACAGCGGGGTATTTAGCTAGTTCCGTAGCACCCTGCGCTTGGTCACGGGTTACGGAGCGATAAGTATGGTTAGCGTAGATCGGTCTTGTCTGGTCAAAGGCGGCCAACTGATCGATGTAAGCGATGAGCTTCTTGCCAAAGCGAAGCTCTGCCTCAGGCTCCTCGCTCAGAGAGACTCTCAGCGTGTCGCCCAGTCCGTCAACGAGCAGACTAGCAATGCCGATACAGCTCTTGACACGCCCGTCCTCACCAGCTCCCGCCTCGGTGACTCCGAGGTGCAGCGGGTAGTGCCAGTCTAGCGCATCCATACGCTCTACCAGTAGCCGCACCGCTTGCGTCATGACTAGGACGTTGGAGGCTTTCATCGAGATGACCACGTCACGCATCCCTAGACTGTCGCACACCTCTAGGTACTCCATGCAGGAGGCGACCATTCCCTCGGGCGTGTTGCCGTACTGAGCGAGGATGCGCTCAGAGAGGGAGCCGTGATTGACGCCAATGCGTATGGCTCGGTGGCGAGCCTGTGCTTCGCGAACGAAGCGTCCGAAGACCTCAGCAATCTCCACCCGTGCAGTCTCATCGTCTAGCGCGGCTTTCTGATGAATGAAGTTGCCCGGGTTGATACGCACCTTCTCCACATGCTTGAGCGCCTCAAAGGCGGGGTCACTCCTAAAGTGTATGTCTGCTACGAGAGGCATACGACATCCCTCGGCGTGTAGTCGCTCAGCGATCACGCCTAGATTGGTAGCCTCTCGCACGCCCTGAGCGGTGTATCTAAAGAGTTGACACCCCTCGCTGGCACAGCGTAAGGCTTGTGCCACACAGAGATCGGTCTCCATCGTACTCACGTTGGCCATGCTCTGTAAGAGCAGTGGAGACTCGCCTCCTAGACGAGCCTCACCGACAGGTACGGTGTAGCTATGACGACGCTGGTATCTACAGAGAGACATAAACGAGTAGAGCGTGTGGTAGGTGTGTATAAAAGATAAACGAGTAGGGGAGGAGGACAAAAAGATCTATCGCCCTCCGCCTCTACATCGTCCTATCGTTAGTTTGTTTTGTACTTATAGTCAGAGATCTGAGCTAGCTCTTTGTTAGCCTTGACGATCTTCTCCTTGAGCGAAGCTTTCTGAACTCTCACTCTCTGAGCTATCTCAGGATCGCCCAGAGCGAGCATCTGAGCCGCTAGGAGCGCTGCGTTTTGAGCCGCATTGACTCCAACCGTTGCTACGGGGATGCCCGGAGGCATCTGTACGATAGCTAGCAGAGCGTCTAGGCCCTCTAGTGAGGCATCAATAGGCACTCCGATCACAGGCAGTGTAGTCATCGAAGCGATGACACCGCATAGGTGTGCGGCCATACCAGCAGCAGCTATGATGACACGTACGCCACGCTCCTCGGCACCTCTTGCGAACGCAGCTACCTCATCGGGTGTACGATGGGCAGAGAGTGCGAGTAGCTCGAAAGGTATCTCCAGTGCCTCCAGTTGCTTGGCGGCACGCTGCATGATGGGTAGATCATTGGTGCTACCCATGATGACACTAACGAGAGGTTGCATCTGCTCTAGCTGTTACTTACCGATCTTCTCTTGATAGCCAGCAGCATCGAGTAGCTCGTCAGCCTCAGCGGGGTTTTCGATAGCTATCTTGATGATCCAGCCCTTGCCGTATGGATCCTCGTTGACCAGCTCAGGAGCATCCTCAAGCTCTGCGTTGACCTCTAGGACCTCGCCCGTCATAGGCATCATCAGGTCAGAAACGGTCTTGACAGCCTCGATAGAGCCAAAGACCTCGTTGCGGTCGATCTTCTCACCCTCGGTGTCGACGTCTACGTAGACGATCTCGCCTAGCTCGCTCTGAGCAAAGTCTGTGATGCCGATGACAGCCTCGTTGCCATTGATGCGTACCCACTCGTGGTCAGCCGTGTACTTTAGTTCGTTTGGAAAGTTCATAGTTGTTTATTCGTTAAATAGTTAGGATTGTATTCTCTTTAATTATTGTCTCGCTTGTCTAGAGCCTCCTGCCAGAGCCAAGCACGTCGCAAGCTCTCCTCGATAGGTATCTCAGCGTGCCACTGTAGCTCCTGCTCACCGTAGCTCGTGTCGGCCCATATCTGCTCTATGTCGCCCGCTCTGCGGTCGCCCATGCGGTATGGCACCTTGCGCCCTGTGGCGCGCTCGAAGGCCTGTATCAGCTCCAAGACGCTCAGCCCACGACCCATGCCTACATTATATATATAGTGTGCAGGATCTGTCTGTACATCGCTGCGATGCAGACGACGTAGTGCCGCTAGATGAGCCTGCGCTAGGTCCATCACATCAATGTAGTCACGTATGCAGGTGCCGTCTGGCGTGTTGTAGTCATTGCCAAAGACAACTAGCTCCTTGCGAAGCCCAGCCACCGTTTGGGTCAGGAAGGGAATGAGATTTTGCGGTGTGCCCACAGGCTCCTCGCCAATGAGTGCCGAGGGGTGCGCCCCGATAGGGTTAAAGTATCGTAGTATGACCGCTTGCAGTGGCATGCCACTACGTACGGAGTCGATGATGATATCCTCGTTGATGCGCTTCGTATTGCCATAAGGCGAGGTAGCATCTTGACGCGGTGCCGACTCGGTGATCGGCAGATGCTCAGCCGTCGGCTGTCCGTAGACCGTACAGGAAGAGGAGAAAACCAGGTGCTGCACACCATACTGCTCCATGCAGCGTAGGAGCGTGATGAGCGAATTGATATTGTTGTCGTAGTAGCGTAGTGGTTGTTCGACCGACTCGCCGACTGCCTTGTGCGCTGCAAAGTGGATCACCCCCGCTATCTCGCCTTTGTGGTGCTCGAAGACTTTACCCATAGCGGCTGCATCGGTACAGTCCACCTCGTAGAAGGTCGGTCGTGTCGAGGTGATTTGCGCAATCGCATCAACCACCTCACGACGTGAGTTCGATAGGTTGTCCACAAGGATGACATCGTATCCCGCTTCCTGCAGGACTACCGCAGTGTGAGAGGCTATGTATCCACAGCCACCAGTTAGTAGGATAGACTTTTTGGTCTGTTCTTGCATTGTTATGAACACTAGCAATTCATTAGGGCAAAGCTAACGGAGTCTTCAGATCCCATTAGCTTCCCAAAATTACGACAAATCCACGACATAGTGGATTGAGTACTGAGTACAAAGTGCTATCGCTTCACTTTGACCGCTTGCTGTCCTACTGTGAGAATGTAGTATCCGTTAGGTAAGTGCGCTATGTTGATCCTCTGTTGCATATCTGAGAGGATGCCCTGCTCAACGAGTAGCCCCTCTGCGGTGTAGAGCTGGTAGTCTGCACCGATGAGGTCAGAAGACACGGAGATAGCTAGTACCCCGTTGGTATCAGAAGAAGCGCTGAAAGTCGCCTGCTGAGTGGGTGCGATGATATCTGTCGAGACGGGTTGTCCCATCATACAGCGTATACAAGCTGCGCTATAGCGTCCCATAACATCTTCGTACATAGCTACTCCACCATCACCAAACTCCTCACCATATGGATAGCCCCACACGGTCGGTGCAAAGCCCTCCTTCGTCTGAGAGGCAGCTGCTGACCAATAGTATAGATCACCGTATCGCTGATCAGCCAACCCTGTAGAGCCAGAGATATAGCCTGTAGCTGGTAGGAAGCGTGTTACGATGAGCTCCTGGTCTGTCGTCCAGAAGTCTGTCTCAGCGATGAGCTCCTCAATGGTAGCATACCTCTGTCCGATCCACTTAGCCTCGATGAGCAGTCCGTAGTCTGACCACTTCCAGCGGAAAGCGGTGCGATACATCCCGCTCTCGTCGCTACACTTGATGCCGATGATTTCGTTTTTTACATTGCTGTAGTAGTCAGCTTGATACTCCTTCGTTTGTCCCTGTATGGTGATAGACTCGGTCGTGTGCTTGGTGCCTATCTTGCCCGTGAAGTTGGCCACCTCAAAGGAACTCGGCATAACAGCTGTCCACTCCGTGTAGCTCGGTATGTGCATCCCCTTAGGGCAAGGGTCGCCACCGTTTTCGCCCCGATAAGCTGCTGGTGCATCGACCGCTAGAGCTACGATGTCGGTCCACTTATCTCCGAGAGCTCCAGTGGTGAGCCAGTCGTACTTGGTCTGCCCTTCTGTTTTTGTCAAGAAGCTCTTACCCCACACCTTGGGGTCGTTGCCCGATACATTAGCAGCCTCACGAGGAGCATTGCCGTTGTACTCAAAGGGCACATTGCGCCCAAACTGAAAGAGCGCTCCCCACGTCTTGCCATCTTCGTTGGGTTTAGCTAGGATACCCACATCCTGTAGGTTGTACTCACTCAGTAGAGATAGCGGGTTAAGACTTTGCGAAGCCTCTTGTGCAGAGAGACTCTGGCAGTAGAGTAGGGGGAGGGCTAGTAG
>CAMCJO010000044.1 GCA_945875135.1 uncultured Porphyromonas sp. | reverse complement strand
CGAAGTTTCATTTCATTCTTCCGAAGTTTTATTTCGCGCTGACGTGGAGAGTTTTCGTTTTCCACGTGGGGATTGGAGACTTCTCGCGTGGATATGAGATCGTCAGGTGGGGGAGGGCGTAGATTTATATATAAATAGTGCGGTCGTAGTGGTCACTATTTAGTACCTTTGCACAGACTTCAGTTTAATGGGGTGTGATACCTTATATATAAATAGCACAGTTATGACCGATACACGATACATCTTTGTGACAGGAGGCGTGGTCTCCTCGCTTGGTAAGGGTATTGTAGCCGCCAGCCTTGGCAAATTGCTTCAAGCTCGTGGGTACAAGGTTACGATACAGAAGTTTGACCCGTATATAAACATCGACCCGGGCACGCTCAATCCTTACGAGCATGGCGAGTGCTATGTGACGGAAGATGGCCATGAGGCGGATCTGGATCTGGGACACTATGAGCGCTTCCTCAATATCCGCACCTCTCGTGAGAACAACATCACCACGGGACGTATCTATCAGAGCGTGATCAATAAGGAGCGTCACGGGGATTACCTCGGCAAGACGGTTCAGGTGATTCCGCACATCACAGACGAAATCAAGCGGAGCGTACGTCGTCTAGGCATGAAGCATCACTACGACTTTGTCATCACTGAGATAGGTGGTGTGGTCGGAGATATCGAGTCACTTCCCTTCCTGGAGAGCGTTCGTCAGCTCAAGTGGGAGCTCAAGAACCATTGCGTCTGCGTTCATCTGACTTATGTCCCTTTTATCGCAGCCGCCAAGGAGTACAAGACGAAACCTACGCAGCACTCGGTGAAGCAACTCCAAGAGGAGGGTATACAGCCCGATATCTTGGTGCTTCGTACGGAGCATAAGCTGAGCGATGAACTGCTAGACAAGGTGGCGCTCTTCTGCAATGTATCTAAGGAGAGTGTCTTCCAGAGTATTGATATGCCGTCAATCTATGAGATACCGCTACTCCTGCAGGAGCAGGGACTAGATCGTCAGGTGATCCAGCAGGCTGGTCTAGAGGTGGGCGAGACGCCTAAAATGGAGGGATGGCGCGACTTCGTTCACCGGATGAAGTCGGCTACCAAGGAGCTACACATCGCCCTCGTGGGCAAGTATGTAGAGCTACAGGATGCCTACAAGTCTATCGATGAGGCGCTACTCCAGAGCTGTGTGTATCATGATCGCAAGCTCAAGCTTACCTCGATACATAGCGAGAGCATCACCAAGGACAATGTGGAGAAGCTCTTGAGCGGTTACGATGGGGTCGTGGTGGCTCCAGGCTTTGGCTCTAGAGGTGTAGAGGGTAAGTTGATCGCCCTAGAATATACTCGTACACATCAGATTCCGACGCTCGGCATCTGCCTAGGTATGCAGTGCATGGCTATTGAGTTTGCGCAAAATGTGCTAGGCCTAGAGGACTGCAATACGACCGAGATCAAGCCGACAGCAACCAATAAGATTATTGACTTGATGGACGAGCAGAAGGCCGTCTCAGACTTAGGAGCCTCTATGCGACTAGGTGCTTATGAGTGCGAACTCAAGGAGGGCTCTAAGCTGGCAGAAGCTTATGGCAAGCTACTCATCTCGGAGAGACATAGACACCGCTATGAGTTCAACAGTCAGTACCGTACAGCCTTTGAGGAGGCTGGCTTTAAGTGCGTAGGTGCCAATCCCGAAACAGGTCTCGTCGAGGCACTCGAGCTAGAGGGACACCCCTGGTACATCGGTGTGCAGTATCACCCAGAGTACAGCAGCACGGTCTTGCAGCCTAGTCCTATCTTTATGTCCTTTATCTCAGCAATTAGCAATCGATAGGGGCGCACATCTCGAGCAGTTCCTTTTTATACACGACATACTCTATACTTTAGATGAATAAATCAAACCTCATAGGTATCGTTCTGATTGGCGTGGTCATCGTCGTCTACTCAGTCTTCCTACTACCTAAGCAGACGCCTGCATCTACTCCTACACCGGCAACTGATACCACTCAGGTCGATACAAATGCCGCTGTAGCCGCTGCAGAGGAGAGTCAAACGACTCCAGATGTGGCAAAGCCTACCCCTGTTGACTCGCTCTACGCTTTCAGTCAGTTGATGAGCCAGCCAGCTAAGGAGTACACGCTACAAAACGAAAAGCTGTGCGTCACCTTTACCACACAGGGAGCTATGCCTGTCTCCGCAGAGCTGGCAGACTATCAGAGCTACGATAGCACACAAGTGCAACTCTTCGCTCCTGGAGACTTTATGCTCAATCTACCTCTACGGACGAGCCGCAACCAGATCCTAGACACGAAAGATCTGATCTGGCAGGCTAGTCAGCCCAACGACTCAACGCTCCAGATGACGCTGCCGATAGACTCGTCGAGCTATCTGCGCATCATCTACACGATGCCTCACGAGGGCTATATGCTCGGTATGGCTATCGAGGCGCAGGGCTTGGGATCGCTCCTACATAGCAACAATGCGATACAAGACATCGAGATGAGCCTACGCATACCGCGACAGGAGCGCTCCTGGAAGTTTGAAAATCAGTACTCCACAATATATTATAAGTATCCGGGAGATGATGTAGAGAAGCTCAAGGAGACCAAAAATGAGCAGGAGAAGGACGTCCGCGAGAAGATCCAGTGGGTAGCGATGAAAGACAAGTTCTTTAGCACCGTGCTCATAGGTCTTGGAGATACCCGACTAGAGGGAAATAAGATGTCCTTCAAGACGGAGCCTAAGGAGACAAACTATATCAAGGACTGTAAGTATCAAGGGGCTTTTGCAATGGATATACGTGATGGACGTAAGGCAGACTTTGCACTCTTCATGGGGCCGCTAGACTACAACATGCTCAAGGCGATAGACGCTGGCGTGGACAAGGCGCAGCGACTAGACCTCAAGCGAATGATCTATGTGGGTGGCTCGCTCTTTAGATGGATCAATGTCACTCTGATTCGTCCGCTGATAAACTTCCTCCAGGGCTTTATCTCCAACTGGGGTATCATCATCCTCTTGCTGACGATCATTATCAAGCTGGTGCTCTCTCCGCTAACCTTCAAGAGCTATATGTCGCAAGCTAAGATGCGTGTCTTGAAGCCACAAGTAGAGGCGATCAATGCTAAGTATGCGGGCGATGATCAGCAGATGATGATGAAGCGTAGCCAAGCGACGATGCAGCTCTACCGTAATGCGGGAGCTAGCCCGATGAGTGGATGCTTGCCGATGTTGCTACAGATGCCTTTCTTGATAGCGCTCTATATGTTCTTCCCGACGGCTATAGACCTTCGTGGGGAGAGCTTCCTCTGGGTCAAGGATCTCTCGACCTACGATCCGATCATTTCGTGGGGCACGGACATACCCTTCATCACGGGGCTGCTGGGTGGTAACCATATCAGTCTCTTCTGCTTGCTATGGGCCGTCACCAATATCATTTACTCCCGCTATACGATGAGCATGTCCGCTGGTGCAGACAATTCGCAGATGAAGATGATGCGCTTGATGCCTTATATCATGACGATCATGTTCTTCATCTTCTTCAATAGCAATGCAGCTGGTCTGACTTACTACTACTTTATCTCTACGCTGATCACGATTCTGCAATTTGTCGCTAGCCGACTACTGATCAATGAGGATAAGGTGCTGGCACGTCTCGAGGAGAACCAAAAGAAGCCCAAGAAGAAGAAAGGCTTTATGGCGCGTCTCGAGCAGATGCAGAAGGAGCAAGAGAAGCTCATGCGTGAGCAAAACAAGAAGCGTCGCTAACTAAGATATAACCCTCGGCGAATCTATGGAACCTCTCAAGCACGAGTGCGGGATAGCACTCATACGACTACGCAAACCTCTAGAGTACTACGCAGATCACTACGGTACGACCCTCTACGGACTGAACAAGCTCTACCTCCTGATGGAGAAGCAGCACAACCGTGGGCAAGATGGCGCTGGGCTGGCTGTAGTCAAGACACAGGCACCTCCAGGTGACGAGTATATCTATCGAGAGAGAGCTCTCGGCAGTAACGCTATTACGGAGATCTTCAAGAAGGTACATGAGACCATAGCCAAGGCATACGATGGCACGACGCCTACCGTAGAGCAGGCGACACAAGCTGAGCGCTATACGCCTTTCCTGGGCGATTGCTATATGGGGCATCTACGTTACAGCACGACAGACTTGGCGGGCTTGACCTTCGTACACCCGATGGTACGCCGTAGCAACTGGAGAGCGAAGTCCCTCGCCGTGTGTGGTAACTTCAACCTGACCAATGTGTCGGGCATCTTTGACGAGATCACAGCCATCGGTCAGCACCCTCGTACCTCTAGCGACACACATATTATATTAGACCAAGTAGGTCACCGTCTAGACCGTGAGGTGGAGCGTCTCTACAAGATCGCTCACGAGGAGCAGGGGCTAGAGGGGATGGATATAACGCACTTCATCGAGAATCATCTGGATCTGACCAACGTGCTGCATCGTACCAGTCCTATCTGGGACGGGGGCTTTGTGATGTGCGGTATGACGGGTTCGGGAGATTCCTTCGTCTTGAGAGATCGCAACGGCATCCGCCCCGCATTCTACTACATTGATGACGAGATCATCGTCGTGGCTAGCGAGCGTCCCGTGATTCAGACGGTGATGAATGTGACCTACGACAAGGTCCTCGAGCTAAACCCTGGCGAGGCGCTCACCATAGACAACAAAGCTAATCCGAGTATCACGCAGATCCTGGAGCCTGGCGAACTGAAAGCTTGCTCCTTCGAGCGGATCTACTTCTCTCGTGGTAGTGATCGAGACATCTATCGGGAGCGTAAGATGCTGGGGCAACTCCTCACGCCTGCTATCCTCAGAGAGATAGCAGGCGACTTGACCCACTCGGTCTTCTCCTTTATCCCCAACACCGCCGAGGTCGCTTACTTCGGTATGCTGGAGGGACTAAACCTAGAGCTCAACAAGCGCAAAGCGGAGCAGATCGAGCAAGCGTTAGGAGCTCCCGACTTTGACGCACAACTAAAGCATATCCTCTCGCAACGGATACGTAGTGAGAAGGTCGCCATCAAGGATATCAAGCTACGCACCTTCATCTCCGAGGGCAATACGCGTAACGACCTAGCGACGCACGTCTACGACGTCACCTACGGCTCCATCGAGCGGGGCGTGGACAACCTCGTGGTCATCGACGACAGCATCGTACGAGGCACCACGATACGCCAGAGCATCCTCACGATCCTAGACCGCTTAGGTCCGCGCAAGATAGTCTTCGTCTCCAGTGCTCCACAGATCCGCTATCCCGACTACTACGGCATCGATATGCGTCACGTGGACGAGTTCATAGCCTTTAGAGCTATGATCGCACTCCTGCAGGAGCGAGGCCTGCAGCGTATGCTCGACGAGGCATACCGTGAGGCGATCGCACTCAGAGAGCGTCCGCTCACGGAGTACGTTCCCAACGTGATCAAGACCCTCTACGCTCCCTTTACAGAGGAAGAGATCTCAGCTAAGATCGCTGAGCTCGTCAAGTCTGACGGCATCAAGGCAGAGGTTAGCATTGTCTACCAGACAGTAGAGACACTACACGAAGCTATCCCACATCATCCAGGCGACTGGTACTTTACGGGCGACTATCCTACGCCTGGCGGGTCCCACCTCGTCAACGATGCTTTCATCGCTTATTACGAGCAGCAGTACAATCGCAAATAGACATAGACGCTCTTTTCAACTAATAATCATGCAAACATCCACACAGCGCAAAGCTACGCTCACGCTACAAGACGGATCTACCTACACAGGCTGGCACTTCGGTGCGACTAGACAGTTGGCCGGGGAGGTAGTCTTTAATACAGCCATGAATGGTTACACCGAGTCGCTCACTGATCCCAGCTATATGGGGCAGATCTTGGTGATGACCTATCCGATGGTGGGCAACTACGGTGTTCCCGCAGCTACTCGAGATGAGTACGACATCCCCAGATACTACGAGAGTGACGGCTGTCTCATGCGTGCTCTGATAGTCAATAGCTACTCGCCTGAGTACTCCCACTGGAATGCGGAGCAGTCCTTAGGAGACTTTATGGCAGAGCAGGGCGTCGTGGGGATTACGGGCATCGACACACGAGCTCTGACCAAGCACCTGCGTGACCACGGCATACAGGTCGGCACGATAACCATCGAGGGCGAGACCTCTCCCATAGAGCCCGCCGTCGGAGAGCAAAACTTAGTCGCTCAAGCCTCTTGCCCCGAGCCTCGCATCTACGGTTCGGGCGATTGTCATATAGCTTTGATCGACTGTGGACTCAAGGACAACATCCTGCGCTCGCTCATCGACGAGCGCTTCACCCTCCACCGCGTCCCTTGGGACTATCCTTTGGAGCAGATCGAGGGGCTGCGAGGCGTCTTCATCAGTAATGGTCCTGGCGCGCCGACTTGCTGTAAGGAGACGATCAGACAGATACAGTATGCCTTCGAGCGTCAGCTCCCCACTTACGGCATCTGCATGGGCAATCAGCTGATGGCACTCGCCTCTGGTGCTAAGATCTACAAGATGAAGTACGGACACCACGGGCACAATCAAGCTGTTCAGTTGGTCGGCTCACCCCAGTGCCTTATCACCAGCCAAAACCATAGCTACGCTGTCAACTCAGCGACACTCCCTCAGGGATGGGAAGAGTGGTACACCAACCTCAACGATGGCACCAACGAGGGACTCATGCACACCGACCTGCCATTTCGCTCGGTACAGTTCCACCCAGAGGCAAAGGGCGGTCCACTAGATGCGCTCAGCTTCTTCACTGACTTTCAGGACACCGTCTTGAACTACCCACAATTGTCGAAATAACCCATCAAGCTCGACCAAACCATGACTCAGCGTAAGCAATACAATAAGATACTCCTACTCGGATCTGGCGCACTTAAGATCGGAGAGGCAGGCGAATTTGACTATTCAGGCTCACAAGCTCTCAAAGCTGTCAAAGCGGAGGGTATCAAGACCGTCCTCATCAATCCCAATATCGCTACGGTTCAGACCAGCGAAGGCGTTGCTGATGCGGTCTATTTCTTACCCGTCACGCCTTACTTCGTAGAGCGTGTCATAGAGCGTGAGCGTCCCGACGGCATCATGCTAGCCTTCGGTGGGCAGACCGCGCTCAACTGTGGTGTCCAGCTCTTTCAGTCGGGCGTCCTGGAGCGTTACGGCATCGACGTACTTGGTACACCCGTCGAGACCATTATGGCGACCGAAGACCGCGAGCTCTTTGTCGAGAAGCTTGACGAGATAGAGGTCAAAACCATTCAGAGCCACGCCGTCACCACGATGGAGGACGCTCTCGTTGCTGCCAACCAACTAGGCTACCCCGTCATCGTACGAGCTGCCTATGCGCTGGGAGGCTTGGGTAGTGGCTTCTGTGACAATGATGAGGAGCTCCGAGTCCTTGCGGAGAAAGCTTTCGCCTTCTCCCCACAGCTCCTGATCGAGAAGAGTTTGCGCGGCTGGAAAGAGATCGAGTACGAGGTGGTGCGAGACGCTTACGACAACTGCATCACCGTATGTAATATGGAGAACTTTGACCCGCTCGGTATCCACACCGGCGAGAGTATCGTCATCGCTCCCTCACAGACCCTCTCCAACGACGAGTATCACAAGCTCCGCACGATCGCTATCAAGATCATCCGTCACCTCGGCGTCGTAGGCGAGTGCAATGTGCAGTACGCCCTCGACCCCTACAGTGAGGACTACCGCGTCATCGAGGTCAATGCGCGTCTCTCTCGCTCCTCAGCTCTAGCCAGCAAAGCTACCGGCTATCCCCTCGCACACGTTGCTGCGAAGCTCGGGCTAGGCTATGGACTCTTTGAGGTGCAGAATGCGGTGACAGGCTCCACGCCAGCCTTCTTCGAGCCAGCACTAGACTACTGCGTCTGCAAGATACCACGCTGGGACCTCGGTAAGTTCCACGGCGTGTCTCGTCAACTCGGCAGTAGTATGAAGTCTGTTGGCGAGGTGATGGCTATCGGTCGCACCTTTGAGGAGGCAATCCAAAAGGGACTTCGCATGATAGGGCAGGGCATGCACGGCTTCTGCGAAAACAAAGAGCTCGTCATCCCCGACATCGATACAGCCCTTAGAGAGCCGACGGACACCCGCATCTTCGTCATCAGCAAAGCGTTCCGTCAGGGATACAGCGTGGAGCAGATCCACGAGCTTACGAAGATCGACCGCTGGTTCCTCTATCGCCTCCAAGGCATCCTAGAGACCTCCGAGACACTGGGCACTTGTGACTCTATCGAGAGTCTCCCCGTCGAGCTACTACGACAAGCTAAGGAGCAAGGCTTCACCGACTTCCAGATCGCCCGTGCCGTCACCAAGGAGTACAAGAAGCCCCTCCACAAAGAGGCTGACCAAGTACGCCAGCACCGCAAGAGCCTTGGCATATTACCTTATGTCAAGCAGATTGACACGCTAGCCGCTGAGGTACCAGCCGAGAGCAACTACCTCTACCTCACTTATCATGGTGAGGAGCACGACATAGCCACAGAGCAAGACGGCAAGTCGGTCATCGTGCTAGGCTCGGGAGCTTATCGTATCGGTAGCTCCGTCGAGTTCGACTGGTGCGGTGTCAATGCGCTACATACCATTCGCAAGGCGGGTCTGCGCTCTATCATGATCAACTACAATCCAGAGACCGTCAGTACAGACTTCGATATGTCAGACCGTCTCTACTTTGACGAGCTTACCTTCGAGCGCGTTATGGATATCATAGACCTAGAGGCACCCAAGGGCGTTATCCTAGCTACGGGTGGTCAGATCCCGAACAACCTAGCACTACGTCTTGCCGCCAATGGAGTCACCATCCTAGGCACGCAAGCCGAAGATATAGACCATGCGGAGGATCGACACAAGTTCTCCGCCATGCTAGACGAGCTAGGCATCGACCAGCCCGAGTGGAGCGAGCTCACTACCATTGAGGACATCGATCGCTTCGTGGATCGTGTAGGCTATCCCGTCTTGGTGCGTCCTAGCTACGTCCTCTCAGGAGCTGCGATGAATGTCTGCTCCAATCAGGAGGAGCTGCTCCGCTTCTTGCAGCTCGCAGCCAATGTGTCCCAAGACCACCCCGTCGTCGTGTCGCAGTTCGTCGAGCATGCCAAGGAGATCGAGATGGATGCCGTTGCTGACCATGGCGAGATCATCGCCTATGCGATCAGCGAGCATATCGAGTTCGCCGGCGTGCACAGTGGCGATGCGACCATTCAGTTCCCCGCTCAGAAGCTTTACGTTGAGACCGTACGACGCATCAAGCGCATCTCGCGCCAGATAGCCGAGGCGCTACACATCTCAGGTCCGTTCAACATCCAGTTCCTCGCACGAGGCAACGAGATCAAAGTGATCGAGTGCAACCTCCGCGCTTCGCGTAGCTTCCCCTTCGTGAGCAAGGTGCTGCGACTCAACTTCATCGACCTAGCAACCAAGATCATGCTAGGACTGCCCTATGAGCACCCGACGAAGGATGCCTTCTCGCTAGACTATGTGGGTATCAAGGCTTCGCAGTTCTCCTTCTCCCGCTTGCAAAAGGCTGATCCCGTGCTAGGTGTCGATATGGTTTCCACGGGCGAAGTTGGCTGTATCGGCGAAGATACCGAGGAGGCTATCCTCAAGGCGATGCTCTCCGTGGGGCATCATATTCCAGAGCGAGGCGTCCTCCTCTCGACAGGTGGTGCCAAGCAAAAGGCTGACCTTCTCGAGGCGTCGCAGCTCCTCCACAAGAAAGGCTACAAGCTCTACGCTACGGCAGGCACGCAGCACTTCCTAGAGGAGAACGGGGTCCCCGCCACACTTGTTCACTGGCCCGACAGCACCGAGCAGCCACAGGCACTCGATCTGCTGCACCAGCATGAGGTAGACCTCGTGGTCAACATCAATAAGAACCTCTCTACGGGTGAGCTGACCAATGGCTACAAGCTACGCCGTGCAGCGATCGATCTCAACATCCCGCTGATCACCAATGCACGCCTCGCAGCCACCTATATCAAGGCGTTCTGCACGCTCTCACTAGAAGAGCTAGAGATCAAGAGCTGGCAAGAATACTAATAGCTTGTAGAACAGCGAAACGAGTAACCCTTTGTAGGGACGCACGGCTCGTGCGTCCGTTGTATCAAAGCAAGACGAGTAACGATGATACG
>CAMCJO010000043.1 GCA_945875135.1 uncultured Porphyromonas sp. | reverse complement strand
TGAAAAAGCCCTCTTTATCCGCTCTTTTTACTACCTTTGTAGCTACTGTAGCTATGACCGACATCTGGCTCTGCTTAGGGGCTACCTAGGAGAGCTGCTATTCACCCTATACCACACGCCACAAGCACTATGACCACAAGACCTATCCGGCGAGCCCTCATATCAGTCTACCACAAGGAGGGCATCGATCGCATCGCACGTATACTACATGCTGCCGAGGTAGAGATCGTCTCCACAGGAGGCACTCAAGAGTATATCGAGTCACTCGGTATACCCTGTACTCCCGTTGAGTCGCTGACTGCTCTACCCTCTATCCTAGGAGGACGTGTCAAGACGCTCCACCCGATGATCTTCGGCGGTATCCTCGCACGGCGAGACAATGCGCATGACGAGGAGCAAGTAGCGCAGTACGCTCTTCCCCTGATAGACCTTGTCATTGTGGATCTATACCCCTTTGCTGAGACGGTCGCTAGTGGTGCCAGCGAGGAGGAGATCATCGAGAAGATCGACATAGGCGGTATCTCCCTCATACGTGCTGCAGCAAAGAACTACCACGACGTGCTCATCTGCTCGCATCGTGATCAGTACGATGGTCTTATCGATCTGCTGGAGCGTGACGAATGTACCACGACCCTCCCCGAGCGGAGGAGCTATGCCCTGCGAGCCTTTGAGGTGACGGCGACCTACGACAGTGATATCTTCAACTACTTCGACGAGGGTGCTCATACGGCACTGCATATCTCGGGGCGCAACCCACGGGTTCTACGCTATGGCGAGAATCCCCACCAGATGGGCTTTTACTTTGGGGACTTGGACCACTACTTTGACAAGCTACAGGGCAAGGAGCTTTCTTACAACAACCTGCAGGATCTAGACGCTGCCGTGCATCTCATACAGGAGTTTGAAGCTCCAACCTTCGCTGTGCTCAAGCATACGAATCCGTGCGGTATAGCTTCACGAGAGACGATCTCGGAGGCTTGGCAAGCAGCTTATGAGGCGGACACGGAGTCAGCCTTTGGCGGCATCCTGGTGGCAAATAGAGCGATCGACAAGGAGACGGCAGAGCAGATCTCACACATCTTCTTTGAGGTACTCATCGCGCCAGACTTTGACACAGAAGCTTTGCAGATATTGGGTGAGAAGTCGAAGCGCATCCTCCTACTACAGAAAGCTCCCCTACCAGACCTAGACAGCATCCGCACAGCTGCGGGTGGCTATCTGGTGCAGACGCCTGACGTCCTCTCCGAGCCGGTCGTCTACACCTCTGTCACAGAGGCTACGCCCACCGAAGATGAGATGGCCGACATACGTATGGCCGAGAGCATCGTCAAGTACTGCAAGAGCAACGCACTGGCTATCGTCCGTGACAGCCAGCTCCTGGCGACGGGCATCGGTCAGACTTCT
The DNA here is from genome assembly GCA_945875135.1 of uncultured Porphyromonas sp. GTDB lineage: Bacteria > Bacteroidota > Bacteroidia > Bacteroidales > Porphyromonadaceae > Porphyromonas. The sequence goes on along the minus strand of CAMCJO010000043.1, from coordinate 8,801 downwards.
CGTGTCTCAGCGCTGAGACAAGCGATCCAGAAGGCGCACACCTTTGGCTTTGACCTCAAGGGAGCTGTCCTCGCGAGCGACGCCTTCTTCCCCTTCCGTGACTGTGTGGATCTAGCAGCCGCAGCGGGTATCACGGCGATCGTACAGCCTGGCGGATCAATACGAGACCAGGAGAGCATCGACGCATGCAACGAGCAGGGCGTCGCCATGGTGACGACAGGGGTACGCCACTTTAGACATTAATCATTAGTCACAACCAAACAATATATGGGACTATTCAAACTACGACAAGAATTAGCTATTGACCTCGGTACAGCTAATACGATTATAATGAAGGATGGGAAGATCGTCTTCGACGAGCCCAGTGTCATCGCCTTCGATCGGCGCAACGACGAGGTGATCGCCGTGGGTACGAAGGCGCGAGAGATCTATGAGAAGGGACACGAGTACATTCGCTCCGTGCGTCCTCTCAGAGATGGCGTCATAGCGGACTTTGACGCAGCCGAGAAGATGATCCGAGGTATGGTCAAGCAGATCAATAAGAAGTCGCACTCGCTCTTCTCCCCCTCGCTACGTATGGTAGTCAGCGTGCCTTCGGGCAGTACGGAGGTGGAGATACGTGCCGTCAAGGACTCAAGCGAGCACGCTGGCGGTCGTGACGTCTACATGCTCTATGAGTCGATGGCTGCCGCTATTGGCATCGGCATAGACGTCCTCGCCCCTGAGGGCAACATGGTGGTCGACATAGGCGGTGGTACGACCGAGATAGCAGTCATCTCGCTCGGTGGTATCTCCTCAAAGCAGTCGATACGTGTAGCCGGTGACGAGTTCACCCACGACATCATGGAGTACATGCGCCAGAAGCACAATGTACGTGTCGGCGAGCGTACCGCAGAGCAGATCAAGATCGAGGTGGGTAGTGCTCTGGCTGAGCTAGACAACGCTCCCGAAGACTTTCTCGTCACGAGTGCCGACCTGATGGACTCACTGCCACGACAGATCAGCGTCTCCTATCAGGAGATCGCTCAGTGCCTCGACAAGTCTATCGTCAAGATCGAGAGCGCTATCCTCAAGACGCTCGAGAGTACACCTCCTGAGCTCTACTCCGATGTGACACAAAACGGCATCTCTCTGACAGGCGGTGGCGCCCTACTACGCGGTCTCGCCGAGAGACTGACACGTCGCTTCGCGATACAGTTCAACGTCCCCGAGGATCCACTACGCGCTGTGGCTATGGGTACCGACAAGGCACTCAAGAATGTAGATAGTTACAACTTTCTCATTCACTAAAGGTCAGTCACGTGACGCTATAAGTAGTAATAAAAGACAGCAATGCGTCGTCTCCTCGAACTCCTTCGTGCTAACCTGCACTGGGTGCTCCTAGTGGTGTGTGAGGCGATCGCCTTGCTCCTACTCTTTCATGGCAGTCTCTACCACTCATTCGTGGGAGCTGCTGCCAGTTCGTCTGTCGTGGGGAGGATTCACACCGAGGGCGCTCGCTGGCGCTCCTACCTCTCGCTACAGCAGGAGAACCAGCAGCTCACGGTACAGCTAGCGACGCTCGAAGGGCGCTACCTATCCCTACAGAGGCAGTTCGAGTACCTCCTCGCAGACACTGTGGTACCGCAGGTGTTGACGCCCTTAGACTCCTTAGACACCCTCGTTCGAGAGGATCCCAGCTTTACCTTTGTGACGGCACGGGTCGTCAGTTTGACCTATCTCAAGGCAAACAATATGATGACCATAGATCGTGGTGCTCGTGACGGCATTAAGCCCAATATGGGCGTTGTCTCACAGAGCGGTGTCGTAGGCATCGTCGCTCAGGTGGGGCCTCGCTACGCTACGGTCGTGCCGCTCATCAACGAAAGCTTGACCCTCAGCTGTATGACCCTCCGCGAGGGGCATGTAGGAGATCTCTCGTGGCGACAAAAGCTCTCCCCTACGGAGGGCATCGTGCGGGGCTTGCCCAAGCATGCACATCTAGCCGTCGGTGATACGCTCGTGACGAGTGGCTACTCCGCCATCTTTCCCCCAGGCATGATGATCGGCAGACTAGAGGGCGAAGGCGCCGAGGGCACGCCCCTGACCTATCGTAAGGAGCTACCGGTACTGCTAGCGACAGACTTCGGGCAGCTACACCACGTCTATGTGATAACGGGTGGCGATGCGATCAATATAGAAGAGCAAGAGCGTAAAGAGGATCTATGAGACTACAAATGATATGGACCACCCTAGGCATCGTGATGCTGGTACTCCTACAGGTGGAGGTCTTTAACTACATACAGCTCTTTCGCTATGCGACCCCCTCGGTCTATCTCTTTGCGCTGCTACTCTTTAGCGTAGATACTCCTAGAGAGTGGCTCACGCTCATCGGAGCGCTCGTCGGTCTCTCCGTCGACCTCCTCAGTGGCACCCCTGGACTGCACATGGCCGCCTTGACACTCGTCGGCTTCCTGCGCAACTACCTCCTAGCTCCCGTCGTAGACATCGAGAGCAACCTACACCGCGCACCCTCCATGCGCATACATGGCTGGGGCATCTGGCTCGTCATCCTAGAGATGGTCGCGATCCATCAGTTTGTCCTCTTCACGCTAGACTCTCTAGGTGGCTTCGACTGGGAGTACTACGCTCTGCGAATGGGTAGTAGCTTACTCCTGACCTATCTCATCGTGATGATCTTGCAGATGCTCTTCCTAGAGCACCTACCACGGCATCAGAGCTAGCGGATCAATATGGAGCGCCCACGCCATCGACTACGCATCGCCGTCCTCCCGATGATCGCCATAGGCATCGTCGTGCTATACGTCATACGCCTCGGCTATCTGCAGCTCGTCAGCTCTGAGTACAAGGAGCGCGCCATGCGCAATGCTCTATATGAAGAGGTCATCTTCCCCGATCGTGGTGTCATCTATGACCGCAAAGGGACACTACTCGTCTACAACGAACCAGCCTACGACCTCCTCGTCACTACCAAAGAGCTAGCCGACACTCTCGACACGCCTCTGCTGGCCAACCTCCTGCACACCTCCGAGACAGAACTACAGGAGCGCATGGTGGCACTACGAGACCGCTCCATCAATCCCGGTTACTCGCCCTTTACACCACAGCTCTTCTGGTCACAGCTCACCAGTGAGGAGGCGGGATTCATACAGGAGCAGCTCTTCCGTCTACCGGGCTTCACACTCCGCCCCCGCGCTGTGCGTCGCTCCGACCAGCCCAATGCCGCCCTGCTACTCGGTTACCTAGGCGAGTCTAGCCCTGAGGAGCTCAAAGCCGACAGCACCCTCGCGCTCGGTCAGTACGTCGGCAAGAGCGGCGTAGAGCGCACCTACGACAAAACCTTGCGGGGACGTAATGGTGTCAACCTTCTCCTCCGAGATGCTCGTGGTAGGATCCAAGGAAGCTACAACGACGGAGCCGACGACATAGAGGCAATCCCAGGCGAAGATCTAACCCTCAGCATCGATATAGGGTTGCAAAGCCTAGGCGAAAAGCTCCTGCAGGGCAAGCGGGGTGCCATCGTCATGATCGAGCCCAAGAGTGGCGAAGTGCTCTGTCTCGTCTCCTCGCCCACTTACGACGTGCGCATGCTGCAAGGCAAGGGCTTAGGCAAGGCGCATCAGCAGCTCGTACTACAGGAGGGCAAGCCGCTCTTCAATCGTGCCATCATGGGGACCTATCCCCCAGGCTCTACCTTCAAGCCCGCCATGGGTGCCTTGATGCTTCAGGAGCGTCTCGTCACCCCCTCCACGCTCCTCTCCTGCGCTCGGGGCTATCCTCGTATGCGTGGACGACCCGCCTGCCACGGACACGCCTCTCCGCTCAATCTGCGCAGTGCCCTGACCACCTCCTGCAACGCTTACTTCTGCTGGGGACTGCACTTCCTTCTAGACGACCGCACACGCTACCCCAGCGTGCAGGATGCGCTCAATAAGTGGCGCGACTATATGGTAGACTTTGGCTTTGGATACAAGCTCGGCATCGACATCGCAGGCGAGAACCGTGGCTTTATACCCAACAGCTCCGTCTACGACCGCGTATATAGCCGCTGGAACTCCTCCACCATCATCTCTCTCTCCATCGGTCAGGGCGAGGTGCTCCTCACTCCGCTACAGATGGCCAACCTCGCGGCCATCATCGCCAATAGAGGTTACTACTACAAGCCCCACGTCGTCCACAAGATCGAGCACACCCCACTAGACTCCATCTATAGGACGCCCCACCATACGGTCGTGTCGCCAGGTTACTGGGAGGAGATCGCACAGGGGATGCATGGTGCCGTCCTAGCGGGTACCTGCCGTCGGGCAAACTTTGCCCCAGGCGAAATCAACGTATGCGGCAAGACCGGTACTGCCGAAAACCGCTTTGGCAAAGACCACTCCGCCTTCATCGGCTTCGCACCCCTCGAAGCCCCCCAAGTGGCCATCAGCGTCTATGTTGAGAACGGAGGCTTCGGAGCCACCTACGGCGTACCCATCGGGCGCGTCATGATGGAGTATTACCTACGCGACGGCGAGCTCTCGGGAGCCTCCCAAGCCATTGCAGAGCAGATCAGCCGACAAAAGGTCTTCTACACACACGACATATAAGAACCGACAAGCAGCATGCCATACCTTAGTAAGCAACGACGTAGCAACCTACTGATGCGCCTCGACTGGCCGCTCATCATCCTCTATCTCCTGATGGTGGCTGGGGGGTGGCTCGCGATCTGTGGAGCTACGTACGACTTCACACCGGGGCATCTCCTAGAGATGGGAGGTCGACCTATGCAGCAGCTGATATGGATCTCTCTAGCACTGGTTCTAGGCGGCGTCGTACTCCTCATCGATGAAGACCTCTTTGAGTCTGGAGCGCCCTACTTATATATCTTCTTTATACTCCTGCTCATCGTGACTGCCATCGTAGCACCTGACATCAAAGGCTCCCGCTCGTGGCTCGTCATGGGACCCGTCAGGGTGCAGCCCGCTGAGTTTGCCAAGCTCGGCACCGCACTCATGCTCGCCTACTGGCTCAATCGCCCCGAGTTTAAGCTCACCACCCTACGGGGATATCTAGAGGTCTTTGCGATCATCCTCCTACCGATGGCGATCATCATACTGCAGAGCGAGACCGGGTCGGCACTCGTCTTCTGCGCCTTCTTTCTAGCACTCTATCGTGAAGGCCTCTCAGGCGCCTTCCTTCTACTCGCCTCGCTGGCGGTGATGCTCTTTGTGGTGGCACTCATGCTCGCCGACGTTAACTGGGGTGCTACCGACGCTAGTCGCCTCCTCATCTGTAGCATCATCTCAGTAGCTACCATCCTCTACCTCAGTAGCATCGTACGGTGGAAGCAGCGTGAGCGACGCATCTTATGGATCGTCACCACCATCTACTTCGTCGGCATGTATGTCTCTCTGCGCTGGTTGCAGTTCGACTACAGCTATGTCGCACTGGTGCTGATGAGCTGTATCATCTTTTTCTGCTTCGTTCGCGCCCTGCTGCACTACTCCCGCTCCTACCTCTTGGTCGGCTTGGCCAGCTTAGGGCTGCTCGCCTTCTCGCTCTCCGTCGAGTACGTCTACAACGACATCCTCGCACCGCACCAGCAGATGCGTATAGCGGTTTCTCTAGGCATCGAGCAGGATCCACGCGGTGCTGGGTACAATGTGGATCAAGCCAAGATCGCCATCGGCTCAGGCGGACTCACGGGCAAAGGGTTCCTCCAGGGCACCCAGACGAAGCTCAAGTATGTTCCCGAGCAAGACACCGACTTCATCTTCTGTACCATCGGTGAGGAGCAAGGCTTTGCGGGCTCGGTCGGTTTGCTCCTCCTCTTCCTCGCTATGATCCTACGCATCATGTGGCGAGCGGAGCGGCACCCCTCCACCTTCGGAAGGGTCTACGGCTACTGCCTAGCGTGCGTCTTGATCTTTCACCTCATGGTCAATGTGGGGATGGTGCTAGGTCTGGTGCCCGTCATCGGCATCCCGCTCCCCTTCTTTAGCTATGGGGGCTCCTCGCTCTGGGGCTTCTCGCTTATGCTCGCCCTCTTCCTCAAGATCGACGCTTCGGGCAAGCGATAGCCACGCTTCCCCCCCCCTTCTCCAAAAACTTCACCTGCCAAACGGTCCAACAGACCGATAGCCACGTGGGGGTCATTTCGTCCCTCCGTGGGGATCGTTTCGTCCCTCCGTGGGGATTTTTAAATCCCTCCCTTGGGATTTTTTCGTCCCAACGCGGGTGGGAGATTTTCGTCCCATCAGTATGGGACGGCCTTTCCGAGCTATTTGTCTTATTATACAAGGAGGTTCGCCGTACCCGCCGAAACCTCACGAGTAGCGATTTGTAGGAACGATCGGTCGAGCGTCCGTCCCCGTTAAAACAACGATGCTGTAACCTTTGATACAACGGACTCACCGATGGTCTGCGTCCGAGCCGTGCGTTCCTACAAAGGGTTACACATCACGGCATTCATACTCATTGCGTGGCACCCTTTTTATTAGTAGCTTTGTAACAACAAACTCAAGACAACTCAACTCTCATGGAGCATTACTATTGTGTCATCATGAGTGGCGGAGTGGGAAGTCGCTTTTGGCCTATCTCACGTCAGTCACGACCCAAGCAATTTCTAGACTTCTTCGGTACGGGAAGTTCACTCCTACAGGATACTTACAAGCGGTTCCTGCGGATCGTCCCTAAGGATCACATCTACATCGTCACACATGCCGACTATGTAGATCTTACTCTCGAGCAGCTTCCTGGGCTCAAGCGCGACCAGATCCTCACCGAGCCTCTACGACGCAACACAGCCCCATGTATCGCCTACGCCTGCTACCATATCCAGCAGCGAGACCCGAAGGCTTCGATCGTTGTGGCGGCTTCGGACCATGTCATTATGAACGAGGACAACTTCGTCCAGACGGTCAGCCAGTCGCTCCGCTTTGCATCGCTACACCCCTACCTCCTGACGCTAGGCATCAAGCCCACAGCTCCCGAGACGGGATACGGATACATACAGGTGGACTCTAGCGAAAGGCCTCTCGACGGACAGTATCACAAGGTCAAGGTCTTTACCGAAAAGCCCAATCGTGAGATGGCCGAGATATTTGTCTCCTGTGGCGAGTTCCTCTGGAACAGCGGTATGTTCGTCTGGCACGTCAAGACGATCCTAGATGCTTTTGCCAAGTATATGCCCGAGGTGAGCAGACTCTTTACCGAGCGGGCTAGCGACTTCGGCACCGACCGTGAGCGGGAGGCGATTGAGGAGATCTACCCCTACTGCCCGAGTATATCGATCGACTATGGGGTCTTGGAAAAAGCCGACAACGTGCTGGTCACGCCCGCTACCTTTGGCTGGGCTGACCTAGGCACCTGGGGCGCACTCTATGACCAGAGCTCCAAGGATCAGACGGGCAATGTGACAAATCACGAGAAGACCCGATTCTACGAGTCGATGAATAATATCCTCTACATCGATGACCCAGACCTGCTGGCAGTCGTGCAGGGCGTCGATGACTGTATCATCGCTAAGCATGGTAACGTGCTGCTCATCTGCAAGCGTGAGGCGGAGCAGAGTATCAAGAACTATGTCACCGATGTGGAGATAGAGGCTGGACAGGACTACATCTGATCTGACCAAATAGACGATGCAGGAGACGTGGCTACATCAGATATGGGGCAATAGGCTCTACGAGTCGCTCACCTTCGAGCCACACCCCTGCATCCCCGAGGGGGTGACGCCGATCGTCATCGACCCAGGGCGATACAATACCAATGGCGGGCCCGACTTTAGCAATCTCAAGCTGCGTATAGGCTCCCTGACCTGGGCGGGCAATGGCGAGATACATTGCCATGCGACAGACTGGCTACGCCATGGGCACCAGCTAGACCCAACCTACAATAATGTGTTGCTACATATCGTGCTACAGGACGATGGTCCCATCTCTCTGCAGGCTGGTACACCGCCTATCACCTGCCGTATGCAGATCAATCCTGACTTGCTAGCCATAGCGCAGCAACTCACCAAGGCTCCGCAGATACCTTGCTGCGGGGAGGCTTGTAGCCAGCTATCTGAGGAGGTGCAGGCCGACTGGTTTGCACAGCTTACGCGCGAACGACTGGACAAGAAGTGCCAGCAGATAGAGGCGGCGATGAGCTTTTTCAAGGGAGATCTAGCAGCGGTGACCCATCTCTTCCTAATGCGTTATCTAGGGGGTAAGGTGAATAATGACGCTTTCGAGCAGATCGCTCGCCAGCTCTCTCCGTCGATCCTGCTCAAGCACAAAACTTCGCCTCTAGCCCTCGAGGCTCTACTCCTAGGCATGGGCGGACTGCTAGAGAGTGACCCGATTTCTCCAGAGGTAGACCAGTATAGGGAGCAACTGGGTGAGGAGTTTACCTTCCTAGCACATAAGTACCACCTGTCTCCCTTAGCTCCAAGCACCATCCGTATGCTACGGCTACGCCCGAGTGCCTTCCCACATCGTCGGCTTGCTTACCTTGCAGCACTATACTACCGTAGTGACAACCTGCCAGGAGAGCTACTCCGTACATCCTCTCTGGCTCATCTCGAGCAGCTGCTCACCGTCACACCCACCGACTACTGGCAGCGGCACTACCACTGGGGGAACGAGACGGATGCTCAGCTTGGCACCATAGGGCGAGCGACCATCGAGAGCATTGCGATCAATGTGGTCATACCGCTCCAGTACTACCTCACACAGGAGCGTGACCTACTCGGGCTCTCCCTAGCGAGCGACTCGCTGATGAGTGCACACGACCTCCCCGCGGAGCGCAACAGCGTCGTGCGTCGCTTCGTCCAC